>CACGBL010000012.1:0-34662 GCA_902571355.1 uncultured Synechococcaceae cyanobacterium
TACTTTAGGGATTAATGTTCATTCTTATGTGATTACAAAAAAGCCATTAAACATAGTTATTGATTCTGATTCTTCAAAAATCAGTGGTGGCACAATTGAAAACCCTGACACACTAATTGATGCTGGAAAATTTTTAATAGAAAAAGGAGTTACTGCAATAGCAATTGTGGCGAAATTTCCAGATGATCCAGATTCTTTAGAAACTAATATCTATCGAGAGGGGAAAGGGGTTGATCCTATTGCTGGAGTCGAAGCAGTTATAAGTCATTTAATAAGCAAATTTTTAAAAGTTCCTTGTGCTCACGCACCTGCTTTAAATCCAATTGAATTGAATGAAAATTTAGATCCTCGCGCAGCTGCAGAAGAAATTGGATACACCTTTTTACCTTCAGTACTGATTGGGTTAAGCAATGCACCTGACATTATTGAATTGCCGGCTAAAAATGAATCAATCTCACTACACCCTGATCAGATTGAATCTATTGTTGTTCCTAATGGTGCATTAGGAGGAGAAGCAGTACTAGCAGGGATTGAAAAAGGTTTAAATATTATCTCTGTAAAAAATCAAAATACATTAAAAGTGACAAATGAGTTTTATAATTATCCTAATCTTTTTGAAGTTGATAATTATTTAGAAGCTGCAGGCATTATTCTTGCTATCAAAAAAGGTATCAACCTTGATTCAGTTAAACGGCCTTTAAAAAAAATCCAAAAGTGTTCTTACAGTGATTAATAAGATATTGCTATGGGAACTCTCCAGTCATTTCCTAATGATTGACTGCTAAGTTTTAGGATTGGAGGAGCCTGCTTTCTTTTGAATTCCGCTTTTTTTATGAGTGAGATAATTTTTAAAATTAAATCTTTTTTATAACCATCTTCTTCTAGTTGTTGTAAATCTTTTTTCTCTTCAATAATTCCTTTAAGAATATTATCTAAAATTGAATAAGGTGGTAGAGAATCAGTATCTAATTGATCAGGACCTAATTCGGCACTTGGAGCTTTCGTACGTATATTTTCTCCAATTATATCTACATCAGTATCTAACATATACAACTTTCTACGATTAATTGAATCTTCACTATCAAGCCAATTGCATAATTTAAAAACATTAGTTTTATATAAATCCCCAATTACAGATAATCCCCCATTCATATCACCATAAAGTGTGCAATATCCTACGGCCAGTTCTGATTTATTGCCTGTTGAGAGTAATAAATGCTTTTCTTGATTTGCTAAAGCCATAAGAAGTGTGCCTCTTATCCTTGACTGAATATTTTGATTTGTTATATCAGCCATCTCGAAAGATATGGTTTTTATAAATGATTCTTCAAAAGATGTCATCAAGTTCTCAATTGGAATGCTCTTGAAACTAATCTTTAATCTTCTTGCTAAATCTTTTGCATCACTCTTCGAATGAGATGAGCTCCACTTAGAGGGCATTGAAACGCAATAAACATTATCACTTCCCAGAGCCGCTGTAGCAATTGCTGAGACAAGTGCTGAATCAATACCACCACTTAATCCAACTAGAGCTGTTTTAAATCCACATTTTTTTGCATAATCTTTAACACCAAGGACTAATGCATCAAAAATTGATGACATTTCTGAGTTTTCAAATTCATTTTTTTCAGGTTTTGTTTGCTCAATTTCCCAGCTGGAGAGATCTTCCGAAAAAGATTTTAATTGCTTAATTTTAGATCCATTCTTATCAAGAATAAAACTATTTCCATCAAAAATTAAATTATCATTTGCTCCAATCTGGTTGACATAAATAAGCGGTACTTGAAGATATTGTGCAGCAAAAATGGAGATCTTGGATCTTAACTCTAACTTTTTCAGAGTATATGGGGAGGCTGATAAATTTATTAAAATATCAACTTTTTTTTTCTTTAAATCAATAATGGGATTTTTTTTATGGATTCCTCTACCTTCTATATCTTTGTTGACCCATAAATCCTCACATATAGTAAAGCCAAGTCGCCAAGTTTTATTTTTAATTTGTTTGATAAATACGGAAACTTTTTCTTCTGATCTAAAGTATCTTTTCTCATCAAATACTTCATATGTGGGAAGAATAATTTTCCGAGCAATTATTTTCCATTCACCGCCCTCAACCAACGCAATAGAATTATAAAGATTAGGAAAAAAAGAATCATTTATTTTCTCAGCTATTCCGATTGAGATGCTTAAATTTCCATATTTTTTATTAATATCTAAAGCTAATTGATCAAGAATTTGGTACTGATTGTTGATTAAATTTTTTTTTAAAAGTAAGTCATTTGCAGGATACCCCCATAATGACAATTCTGGAGTAAGAACGAAATCAGCAGAAATTGAGCTAGCTTTCGAAGCAATATTAAGTATTTTTTTTGCATTACCCTCTAAATCTCCAACAACTGGATTTATTTGGGCAAGTAAAAATTTCATTCAACTAATTTGATGGATTCATATAAATTATTATTCTTAACTATATCTATTAATGACGACGGTAAATGAGTACAATTAAAATTTAATCTAAACTTAGAACTTGAAATGTTTGGGGTTTTGATAGTTGAAATCTTAAATTTCACTCTATAAGTTTCTAACATTTTAAGAGTATTTGATTCAATAGGATATCCTTCTCTTAAAATTATAAAAAAATTTACCTCTAAAATAATTTTGTCGAAATTTTTCCAGTAGAAAATATCTTTAATTAAATCACTCCCAATAACAAAATCTAAATTATTAAATTTATAAATTTCTTTACATTTTTTGATTGACTCTACTGCCCATTGGCTACTTATTTTTTGATTAAATAAAATTTTCGGATTATCTAAATCATCAATGAGAGTTTTTAATAAATGGCTACGAATTGAGATATCCTCTATGTGCTTTTTTTTGGGGTTGTTGCTTACATAGCTAATCGTAAAAGCATATATTTTGGATAACTCTTCAAGAATTTTTTTGTGTCCAACTGTGGGTGGATCAGCACTTGTACCAAATAAAGCAAAGCTTTTTTCCATTTTAGGTTTTAAGGTAGAAAACTAATAAAATTAGTATTTAAATTTCTATTTGAAAAATAAATATTTATGTAGTTAAAAATCTCTGGGTCATTAAAATTCATATTTTGGATAAAAATAGCAGGTTCTATAAAAGAAGCTTTGCTTCTTACAAATATCTCTTTTGCAGCTAATTTCCCTAGAATTTTTGTAGAATAAATTGCGATTGCTGCTTGAATAATTGCTATGGGGCCATAGGGTAATAATGAAAGCCCGTTAGTAAAAGGTGCTGTTAAAAGAATTAGTTTTTTAATAAGGTTGAAAGAGGTGTTAACGCCGACTTGAGTGATTCCCAAACATAAATTATTAATGGATATATTTTTAAATATTTTTTTTGTAGATTCACCTTTCAATTTTAAGCCGTAAATCTTACTTAATTCGTTAATCAATGCAGTATCTAGTGCAAAACTACCAGCAATATCAAATAAAATAAAAGGATTAAGAGCTACTGCGGATGCCTTCATAGTCGAAAATTTACCAATAGTTGATTGAGCTAATTTCTGCCTCCTTTTCAATCTTTGCTCTTTTATTTTCAGAAACAATTTGTCAGCTAATTGAATAGAATTTATTGTTAATACTATCTCACCATATTGATTGATTAATTTTGCTATGTAATTTTTAAGATTGTTTTCATTATTAACGATTATTGGAATATTTAAATCTTTTGGAAGCTTAAACTTTATATTTTCAATTATTTCTTTTAATTCATTTTTATTGAATAGATCGATTTTGTTTAAAATTAAAATAATTTTTTTCCCATCTTTTATAAAAGAGCTGATTTCGTTTAACTCATTTCTATTTAAATCTCCCGAAACTATAAAAAGAATAAGATCTGAATGATTTATGTAAGAGTAAACTTTATCTGGGAATTTAATATTGCAGAAATCAAATCCTGGAGAATCTAGTAGCTCTAAACTATTGAGTGTTTGATCTTTAAGAGTCCACGTTTCCGATTGTATTTCTTTTGTGGTCCCATTAATAATATCTGTTTTGAATATGTCTTTTTTTAATAAAGAATTTAAAACAGAAGATTTTCCTACACCTGATTTACCATATGCGCCAATTCTTAATTTTTTTTCTTTGAGTCTTAAAAGTTGTTGATTAAAAGAAATTATTTCTCTATTAAGAAGACTTTTTTCATAATTGGTAAGATCAATAGTCTCCCACCATTTTTTTAACAGTAAATAATTTTCTTTAATTTTAAAATGTTTCATGATTTATTTTTCCACCAACCAGCTAATACAGATAACACAGCTTCTGCATCAATAATTCCCACGAATCCCCCGAATTCATCTACTACTACTTTCACTCCTTTATGATTCTTGTCAAATTTAGTTAATAATTGATCTGCTTTAATCATTTCGGGAATGTAATCCACAGGTTCGCAAATTTCTGATAATAATTTTTTATTTTCCCCATTAATTAACTCTGCCAACATTTTTTCACGCTTTACTACCCCTTGTATTTTGTCAACTTTATCTCCCAAAATAACCCACCATGGAGAGCTGTCAGACATAATGAGTTTTGAAATTTTATTAAGATTTGATGACCCATCAAGGCAAGGTGCCGATACCCTAGGGGTCATTAAGTCTTTTGCTTTTAAGTCATTTAATTGAAAAACCTTGAATATCATTGCTGCCTCATCAGCCTCTATCAAACCTTTCTGACTTCCAATTTTTGCCATTTGTCTAATTTCTTCTTCATCAGTTGAAATTTCGTTTTCTGCTGTAATAACTGGAAATATCTGTTCGATTAATATTAAGAATGGCCTCATTAAAGTATTTAATATTCGCAAGATAGGAACAGATAATAGTGCTATTTGAACTGAAAATCTTGTGCCAAGAGCTTTTGGTAGTACTTCTCCTACTAAAACAACAAGTATGTAAAAAACTACTGAAAAAAGGGTTAAACCGAAACTGCTATTAATTACCAATGCTCCGTATACTCCTAAAATAAGACTGCCAATTATATTAAATCCATTATTAGTAATAGTAATTACAGTTAGTGTCCGTCCAAGATGTTTTCTAAGTTTTAGAAGTTGATTTGCAGAACTTTTTGGCTTTTGTCTAGAGGCAATTTCTAAAATTCTAATTGAATTTACAGCTAAAAAAGCTGCTTCTACTCCCGAACAACATGCTGATCCAATTAAAATAACTATTATGAGTAAAAATAATCCGTAAACACTTGGTTCCATTAAGGTAGATTAGTTGCTAAATCTGTTTTAATTCATTCTTCCATTTTTTTTTTAAACACGCCAATACAGAATTTATGTTTAAACCTGACCATAAAGTTTTTGAAGAAAGAAGAGAAATTTTCTTGAATAAATTAGATGGAAAAGCTGCCATTATTCCAGGAGCTAATCTTGTAAAGCATCATGCCGATTGTGAATATCCTTTTAGACAAGATAGTAATTTTTGGTATTTAACTGGTTTCGATGAGCCTGATGCAATTGCTCTTTTCTTATCGCATAAGCCAAAGGGAGAGAGATTTATTATGTTTGTCGCTCCTAAAGATGTTATAAGTGAAGTCTGGCATGGCTTTAGATGGGGTTTGGAAGGCGCAGAAAAAGAGTTTAAGGCTGATAAGGCTCACTCAATAACCGAACTAAGAGATTTACTCCCAGGTTATATAAATGGTTCCGATGAACTTGTTTTTTCAATAGGTAAGTATCCATTAATTGAGAAAATAGTACTAGAGATATTTTCACAACAACTTGAAAATCGATCAAGATCAGGTATTGGTGCAAACTCTATAAAATCTCCAGAGATTTATTTAAATGAGATGAGATTAATTAAAAGTGAATTTGAAATTAACAGAATGAGAGAAGCTATACAAATTTCAGCAGAAGCTCATGAACTAGTAAGAGAATCTATCTCATCAAAGAAAAATGAAAGGCAAATCCAGGGTCTTCTAGAGGGATTCTTTTTGGAAAAAGGGGCTAGAGGACCTGCATATAATTCTATCGTTGCTTCAGGAGATAATGCCTGTATTTTGCATTACACTTCAAATAACTCACCACTGAAGAAAGAAGATTTATTATTGGTGGATGCTGGCTGCTCACTAATTGATTATTACAATGGAGACATAACAAGAACTATTCCAATAGGTGGTAAATTTTCTAATGAGCAAAAAGTTATCTATGAAATTGTTTTGAGCGCTCAGAAAAATGCAATTAAAAGTGCTGTAAAGGGATCGAATTCTAGTGCAGTTCATAATGTTGCTTTAACAATTCTTATACAAGGATTAAAAGAAATTGGGTTATTGTCGGGCAGTACTGAAGAGATAATTGAGAATCAATCTTATAAACATCTTTATATGCATAGAACTGGACATTGGCTGGGCTTAGATGTTCATGATGTTGGAGCATACAGAATGGGAGACTATGAAGTGCCATTACAGAATGGAATGATTCTTACGGTAGAACCCGGGATTTACATAAGTGATAGGATCCCAGTCCCTGAGGGACAACCCCCTATAGATGAGAAATGGAAAGGCATAGGGATAAGAATAGAAGATGATGTCTTGGTCACAGATACAAACCCAGAAGTTTTAAGTATTGCGGCACTAAAAGAAATTCCTGATTTAGAATTTTGAAATTTGACTTATTGAGTTAATAGTTTTATTTTTTATTAAGTTTGAAGCTCAAAAATGAATAAGTCCGATTCATATGATTCGAAACTTTCTCAAGCAAGAGGCTTGGCTAGTCAACTCGGCATGTTCGCAGAAGAAAACGATATTCCCAAAGATCTTTGGGATTCATTGGAAGCCACTATTTATGATTTTTATGAAGTATCTCATGATAGATGAAAATCCTATTTGGAAGTTATCAATAACTTAAATCAAGAAATTTTGAATAAATCAATCAAAATGTGACCATAAACTGATAAATTATTTATTAAACATAAATAAGTGAATGACTTCATCAGATAAGTTAAATCAAAATTCAACAGAAAAAAAGGAAAAAAAAAGTGATGCACCAAACTCTAAAATTTCTTCTCCTAATTTAGGAATGATGGGTGCCACAGCTGTATTGGCAGCTGCCACGATTGATGAAGATGGGGTACCCACTGGTTATACCCCTAAACCTGATGAAGGAAGGTTCATAATTAAAGTATTGTGGTTACCTGATAATGTAGCTTTAGCAGTAGATCAAATAGTAGGTGGAGGTCCAAGTCCTCTTACAGCCTATTATTTTTGGCCAAGAGATGATGCTTGGGAAAAATTAAAAAGTGAACTTGAGAATAAAGGTTGGATTACAGATAACGAAAGGGTAGAGATATTGAATAAAGCTACTGAAGTTATAAATTACTGGCAAGAAGAAGGTAAGACAAAAAAATTAGAAGAAGCCAAATTAAAGTTTCCCGAAGTAACTTTTTGTGGAACCGCTTAAAGATTAGTTCTTTGCCGCTTGAATCCTAGCCTCAGCCTTTGAAACCTCTTTCAAGGCTTTAATTTTCTCTGGATTTTTTTCATTTTCAGAAAATTTGCTAATTGTTAATTTTGCTTCTTTAAGATCTTGTTCAGCATTTTGTACATTAATTTCAGAACCAATTTCAGCATTATTTACTAAAACTATAACTTCATCTGATTCAATTTCAGCGAAGCCTCCCATAAGAGCTATAGATTTCCACTGGGAATTCATTCTTAGCCTTAAAACGCCAATATCTATAGCAGTAACTAAAGAAATGTGTCCTGGTAGTATACCAAGTTGACCAGTAGTACTAGGAAGGATTACTTCTTCAGCTTCGCCTTGGTAAACATTTTTATTAGGAGCTAAAACTTTTAGAGAAATTGCCATTAATTTAAAATTATTGAAGGTTAAATATATATGTAGATATTTATTTTTCTGATTTTATTTTTTCAGCCTTTGCTTTAACTTCATCAATATTACCAACTAAGTAAAATGCCTGTTCTGGTAAATCATCTAATTCACCTGATAAAATCATATTGAAACCTGCAATGGTATCTTCTAATTTTACATATTTACCAGACATTCCTGTAAATATTTCTGCTACAAAGAAAGGTTGAGAGAGGAATTTTTCAATTTTTCTGGCCCTGTCGACTGTTAATCTATCTTCTTCAGAAAGCTCATCTAAACCAAGGATTGCGATAATATCTTGAAGTTCTTTATATCTTTGTAAAGTTGATTGAACAGCTCTGGCTGTTTTGTAATGCTCATCGCCAACAACTGATGGTTGTAACATAGTGCTTGTTGAGTCTAATGGATCAACTGCTGGATAAATTCCCTTAGCTGCAAGAGCTCTAGCAAGCACGGTAGTAGCATCTAAATGCGCAAAGGTAGTAGCTGGAGCAGGGTCTGTTAGGTCATCAGCAGGTACGTAAACAGCCTGGATAGAAGTTATTGACCCTTCTAATGTAGATGTAATTCTTTCTTGCAATTCACCAACATCAGTTCCAAGAGTCGGTTGGTAGCCAACAGCTGAAGGCATTCTTCCAAGTAATGCAGATACTTCAGAACCAGCTTGAACGAATCTAAAAATGTTATCAACAAAAAGTAGAACGTCTTGTTTATTCACATCTCTAAAGTGTTCGGCCATTGTAAGTGCTGATAAGCCTACTCTCATTCTTGCACCAGGTGGCTCATTCATCTGTCCAAAACACAAGGCAACTTTTGATTGAGTTAAATCATCTGCATTGATAACTCCCGATTCTTTGAATTCTTCATATAAATCGTTTCCTTCTCTAGTTCTTTCACCTACACCGCCAAAAACAGAAACTCCACCATGCTCCTTTGCAATGTTATTAATTAATTCTTGAATAAGAACTGTCTTTCCAACGCCAGCACCTCCAAATAATCCAACTTTTCCTCCTTGCCTGTAAGGAGCCAAAAGGTCGATAACTTTAATACCAGTTTCAAAAACTTTTGGCTTTGTTTCTAGGTCGGTTAACTTTGGCGCAGCTCTATGAATTGGAGCAGTATCTTTTGTATTAACTGGCCCTTGTTCATCTACTGGTTCTCCTAAAACATTAAATATTCTTCCTAAAGTTGCTTCTCCTACAGGTACAGATATTGGTGCTCCTGTGTCGATAGCCTCCATGCCTCTTACAAGGCCGTCTGTGCCACTCATTGCCACTGCTCTTACTCTATGGTCACCTAGGAGTTGTTGGACTTCTGCAGTAAGCGCTATGTCTTGTCCAGCTGGATTTTTAGCTTCAATTCTTAAAGCATTTAATATTTTGGGCAATTTACCAGCTGGAAATTCTACATCTAGAACAGGACCAATTACCTGACGAACTACGCCTTTTGTTTGTGAAGAAGTTGATGGAGTTGCTACCATTTTTTATTTATTGGTGATGAATAGCTGATTTAAACAGCTCATAATCCGAAAATACTACCACCTCATGGGTAGATTCGTTAAATGGGTTCGGCCACCCGCACAGTTTAAGTATGGTTTAATTGCCGCTTTGCAGATTATGTTGTTGATGATACGGAAGGAAAACTTCTCTTCCCAATTTTATGACGCAAAGCGTCTCAATCATGATCCTCCATTAATCTATGGCAGCTGTTTCACTTACAGTCTCTACAGTAAAACCACTGGGAGATAGAATATTTATTAAAGTTTCCGCATCTGAGGAAAAAACTGCTGGGGGCATACTTTTGCCTGATTCAGCTAAAGAAAAACCACAGGTTGGAGAAGTTGCTCAGGTGGGACCTGGCAAACTTAATGACGATGGTTCTCGACAAACTCCAGAAGTGAGTATTGGCGATAAAGTTTTGTACAGCAAATATGCTGGCACAGACATTAAATTGGGAGGAGATGAATATGTCTTGCTCTCAGAAAAAGATATTTTAGCTGTAGTAAGCTAAAATATTTGTTTCAAAAATTATTAAAACTTATTACTAAAACACTGCCTAAACATGGCTAAAAGAATTATTTACAATGAGCAAGCTCGTAGAGCGCTCGAGAGAGGAATTGATATCCTTGCTGAGTCTGTGGCTGTAACGCTTGGACCCAAAGGAAGAAATGTTGTACTAGAGAAAAAATTTGGTGCTCCACAAATTATCAATGATGGTGTCACAATCGCCAAAGAAATCGAATTAGAGGACCACATTGAAAATACAGGGGTTGCTTTAATAAGACAAGCTGCTTCAAAAACTAACGATGCAGCTGGGGACGGTACCACAACAGCCACTGTTTTAGCTCATGCAATGGTTAAAGCAGGGTTGAGAAACGTTGCTGCAGGAGCTAATGCAATTACCTTGAAAAAAGGAATTGACAAAGCGACTGAATTTCTAGTTGGTAAAATTCAAGAAAATTCCAAACCTATTAGCGACAGTAATGCTATTGCGCAATGTGGAACTATTGCTGCTGGAAACGATGAGGAAGTTGGTCAAATGATTGCCAATGCTATGGATAAAGTTGGTAAAGAAGGTGTTATATCCTTAGAAGAAGGCAAATCCATGACTACTGAATTAGAAGTAACTGAGGGGATGCGTTTTGATAAAGGCTATATCTCACCTTACTTCGCAACAGACACTGAGCGAATGGAGGCTGTTTTAGATGAACCATATATCCTTTTAACTGATAAAAAAATTGCCTTAGTGCAAGATTTAGTTCCCGTTTTGGAACAAATAGCTAAAACTGGTAAACCACTAGTCATTATTGCAGAAGATATTGAAAAAGAGGCCTTAGCAACTCTTGTTGTCAATAGATTACGAGGCGTGTTAAATGTTGCTGCGGTAAAAGCTCCTGGATTTGGTGATAGGAGAAAAGCGATGCTTGAAGATATGGCTGTTTTAACTAATGGACAACTTATTACTGAAGATGCAGGCTTGAAATTAGAGAATGCTACCTTAGATATGCTAGGAACTGGTAGAAGAATAACTATCAATAAAGAAACTACAACCATTGTAGCTGAAGGTAATGAGCAAGCAGTTAAAGCTAGATGTGATCAAATTAAGAAGCAAATGGATGAAACAGATTCATCATATGATAAAGAAAAGCTTCAAGAACGTCTGGCTAAATTAGCTGGAGGTGTTGCAGTGATTAAGGTTGGGGCTGCTACTGAAACTGAGATGAAGGATAAAAAGCTTCGTCTTGAGGATGCTATTAATGCAACAAAAGCAGCCGTTGAAGAAGGAATTGTACCTGGAGGAGGAACAACTCTCGCTCATTTATCTCCTATTCTGAAAGAATGGGCTGATAAAAATTTAGAAGGAGAGGAATTAATTGGAGCTAACATTGTTGAAGCTTCACTTACTGCTCCTCTTATGAGAATTGCTGAAAATGCAGGTTCTAATGGAGCTGTTATTGCTGAAAATGTTAAAACTAAACCATTTAATGATGGATTCAATGCTGCTACTGGAGAATATGTAGATATGTCCTCTGCTGGCATAGTTGATCCTGCAAAAGTTACACGTTCAGGATTACAAAATGCAGCTTCAATAGCAGGAATGGTTTTAACTACCGAATGCATAGTTGCTGATTTACCTGAGAAAAAAGATTCAGCTGCTCCAGCAGGCGCTCCCGGTATGGGCGGAGACTTTGATTACTAAATAAACAAAATTTTTTAATGAATATTTAGGGGATCATTCAAAATGATCCCCTTTTTTATTCAACTTTTATGAAATCCATCCAGCGCTAAGAATAATTGCAAGAGACAAAAATATCACTAAAAAAGTCCAAGTTATTTTGTTAAGAGAGGCTTCTGCGCTACTCGCGCTGTTGAACATAGAGCTTCCACTGGCGGCTATTCCCCCCATTCCATCACCTTTGGGACTATGAAGTAAAACTAAGAGAATGAGAATAACTCCAGAAAATACCCAAATCCAACTAATAATTTGAATCATTGCTTAAAACTTTTATATACTCTAAACGTGTTGAACCACCTTATTATAACCCTTTAATTCAATTTCTTGAATAAGCGATTTGCCTGTCATTTCTCTTGGTACTGGTAGATTTAGTAATTGCAATAAAGTGGGAGCAATATCTGCTAGGCCCGCGTTTTCTCTTAAATTAATTTCATTTCCCATATTTTGTATTTTTCTTTTTTCACCTTCAATCAAAATTAATGGCACTTTATTTATTGTGTGTGCTGTCCATGGTTCTCCTTCAGATCCTTTCATTACTTCTGCGTTACCATGATCGGCTGTAATAACAATGCTTCCCCCCATTTCTCCAGTAGCATTAACTATTTGACCAATACATTTATCTACTTTTTCTATAGCTTTAATTGTTGCATCCATGTTGCCTGTATGACCAACCATATCAGGATTGGCAAAATTGATTACAACAAAAGCATAATTCCCGCTTTTAATTGCTTTAGAGCAACTAATAGTTAATTCCTCAGCAGACATTTCGGGTTTCATATCATAGGTTGCGACTCTTGGAGATGGAATCAAATGTCTCTCTTCTCCAGGTAAGGGTATTTCAACTCCTCCATTGAAAAAGTATGTTACGTGAGGATATTTTTCAGTTTCCGCGGTTCTGTATTGTTTAAGTCCATTTTCTGAAACTATTTGGCCTATAAAATTATTGAGTGATTCAGGAGGGAATGCAACTTTCACGGGAAAGTTGGGATCATATTGAGTAAATGTAACAAAATCTAGATTTGGATAATTTTTTCTTTCAAAGTCTGAGAATTCATTGAGTGAAAGGGATTTGACTATTTGTCTTGCTCTGTCTGGACGAAAGTTAAAGCAAATCAAACTATCTCCATCTTTAAGATAGTTTTTAGACATTCGTATGGGCTCTATAAATTCATCGGTTATGTTTTTGGCATAACTTTTTTCTATATAATCCTTGGGAGAAATATTTGTTATTTTAATATCTGGATCAGTCAAATTAGAATATGCTTTTTCTGTTCTATCCCATAAAAGATTTCTATCCATTATCCAGTATCTTCCGCATATAGAAGCTACTTCGCCTACGTTAAATTTTTTTATACATGATTCTATTTGATTTAAATATTTCGAAGCACTTTTAGCAGGAGTGTCTCTACCATCAGTAATAATATGGATTGCAACTTTTTTAAGTTTATTATCAGATGCCCATTTTATTAAACCTAATAAGTGATCTATATGACTATGAACTCCTCCATCGGAACATAATCCCGTGATATGCAAAGTAGAATTATTTTTCTTTAATGAAGCAGCCATTTCTTTTAACTCATTGACCAAGCCTAATTGATTATTTTTTACAATATTCGAAATCCTTACAAGTTCTTGTTGTATTATTCTTCCCGAACCAATGGTAAGGTGCCCCACCTCTGAATTGCCCATTTGACCATCTGGCAGGCCTACATCAGATCCACTAGCACTTATAAGGGTGTGTGGGTAAGCATGCCACAATGAGTCCATGATTGGTGTACTGGCACTTTTTATGGCATTATCTGATTTTTCTTTTCGATATCCCCATCCATCTAATATTGCAAGAACTACAGGGCTCTGAGGAACACTTAAACTTTTTATATTTTTGCTGCTAATCTTTGACATATTTAGATCAAATTCATTGTTAACTGATCCAACCTTAAATTTAGCTTCAAACGTTACTCTTTAACAATTTATATTTAACATAGTTAGCTTTTGCTAATTTATGAAAATATTAGATTAATTTTATTTCTTGATAAATCATGTCCAAGAAGACAAAAAGGATTGTAATACTTACTGAAGGTGAACTTAGAAAAACTATTTCGCGTTTAACTTGCGAAATTATCGAAAAAGTAAAAAAACTGGATAACCTTCTACTAATTGGTATCCCCACAAGGGGAATTGCTCTGACCGAAGTGCTAGAAGAGGAATTATTCTCTAGAACAGGTTTAAGAGTTAGAAGAGGAACAATTGATCCAACTTTTTATAGAGATGACCAAAATAGAGTTGGAACTCGCCTAATACAAGCTGCTGATATTCCAACTCCTATTGAGAAAAAAGAAATTCTTCTAATAGATGATGTAATTTACACAGGTAGAACAATTAGAGCAGCTATGGATGCTTTATATTCATGGGGCAGACCTCAAAGGGTGATGTTATTAGTAATGGTAGATAGAGGTCATAGAGAATTACCTATTCAGCCAGATTTTTGTGGAAAAAAAGTGCCAACTAGTAAAATTGAAAGTATTAGTTTACGTTTAAATAATGTTGATAATGAAGAAGGAGTTTTTCTTGAATAGTTATCTTTCAGAAGATATTTCCTAAATTATATTCTCCAAAAAATTCATCTTTAACATCAAAACACTTAACTAATAAATCAGCATTCTTCGTAATTTTAAAAAAAAGTTTTAAAGTATCCTCTCCAATATTAGATTTATCTTTTAATACTATTTTGAGTGGTTTTTTTTTCCATTTTATAATTTCTTCTCCATTATGAATATCTGATAACTTTGGTAATCCATTTTCAAAAATAACATCATATGTTCTTTCTTTTTGAGTCTCTCCAATTATTATTTCGAATATTTTCTGATTGTTTTTACTGGCTTGAAGGATCAGTTTAAAGGGTATTTCTGTTGGCCATGTTTGACCTTTGCAAAAAATAGGATGCCAAAAGTGTTTTTGCTCTCTTTTATTAAATAATCTTATAGATAACCCTTTGTTTAAAATGTCTTTAATTCTTACTCCCGGGGTCATTGCTAAAGCTCCCAAAGCTATTGATTCAATAGGGGGTGGCGACTTTATTTGAATTTTTGGAATTTTTTTTGTTATCCACTCTTTAATTAGTGGTATTTGAGTTCCTCCACCAACCAAAACTATTGCATTTAAGTCTTCAACTGTGCAAAATTTACCTCTTGCTTGATTTAATAAATCTTTTAGTAAAGAGTTAAGGTGATTAAGAAAATTATTTTCGATGAGTATTTTCTCAAATATTTCTTTACTAAGATAAAACTCACTCTCGTTATTTTTTTCAGTAAATAATTTTATTGGATATTTATTTTCATTTTTGATTAAAGATGAGCTGAGTTTACATTTTATTTTTTCTGCCTTAGAAAGATTATTAATATAAGTATTACCTGGAATAAAATAATCAACTATCCATTGATCAATATCTTTCCCACCAATTTTTGAACCTGTTTTTCCAATTATTTCAGCACACCTTATTTTTTGTTTTGAAATTGAGCTTACATCATTACCTTTAAATTTTAATAGTTCAGCTATTGGACCAGATTTTCCTTCTCCTCCCTCTATTTTGACGATATTCATATCGACTGTACTTCCTCCAATATCTAATGTCATAATTTTTGAGCCAAATGGCACATTTATTCCTAAACTTGCCGCAGTAGGCTCATCAACAAGGGCTATTTCATCTACAGATATTTCCTCGCAAAGGTTAACTAACCATTCTCTGTAACCCTTATATGTATCTATGGGAGCAGTTAAAACAAGTCTTTTGATCTCATACTTTTGCGGAATGTTTGTCCACAAAATTTGAAAAAATTTTTCGCCACATTCATTAGGATTTAAAATATTTTTTTGGTTAATTTTTTCAATAGAATTTCCAATAAATCTTTTAAAGTTCGAATGAAAAAATAAATCAGAATTTGAGTTATCCCTCATCTTTAGAGCACTGATACCAATTTTTGTAATCTTTGAAGGTTCCTCAAACCAAACTGCTGAAGGAATAACTCCTGGAGATGATGTAATATTAGGTATTTCAACTAAAACAGAATTTATATCTTTCTGATCTTGAAAAGCAACAACAGTATTAGTGTTTCCTA
Organism: uncultured Synechococcaceae cyanobacterium; assembly: GCA_902571355.1. GTDB lineage: Bacteria > Cyanobacteriota > Cyanobacteriia > PCC-6307 > Cyanobiaceae > Prochlorococcus_A. The sequence goes on from CACGBL010000012.1 coordinate 15,708, forward strand.
AATCGATAGCAAGTGTTCCAGATAAACTTTCTTCCATATGAAATTATTTAAATCAATTAAGTTCTTTTTGTAATTTATGTTTTGAAATGGTCGAATAAATTGTAAGATACATCTTATAGTAAAAAAATTTTTTAATGAACATATCTAACAACGCAGGCCTTGATTCTAATGATCTTGCAAAGAGAGGTGAGAGCTTGATAAGAAAATCAACTAATAGATATTTAACTACAGTTAAAATTGCTTTCAGAGCTAAACAAAGACGTTTTGATGACTTTGATGGCTTATTAGAAGAATCAACTATTAAACCCGTTCAAAGGTCAATTATTGAACTAAGTGATGAGCAAGACCAACCAGATTTACTTCCAGGCTAATTTTGGTAAAAGACCAAAAAAGATGGAGATTACTTAAAGATTTAAAAAAAGGCAAATTTTGCTTTTTGATTGGAGTAGAAAATTGGTCAATTGAGTTACAAAAAAGTGAATTCAATTCACTGTATCTTCTACTTTTAAAAATCAATGAACAACTATTAGTTATTAAAGATGAACTAATGGATGAAGAATCTATTACTTTAGAATTAGAGCAATTACCTTGGTATATTCACTTAGAAGGAAAAAAAAATGAATGGAGTTTAAGGTTTGTTTTTGAAAGTCAAGACCAAACTAGATCCTTCGAAATGTATTGGCCGATACCAATAGCACAAAATTTATTTTATGAAATAAAAAACATGTGGGAATCAATGGATTAAAAGATAAATAAAATTGGAAATTTTAGAAAAAATTTCCCCTTCCCAAAAAAAATTTTTCACAACTTTTCCACAGTATTTTTTAAAAAAATATCTGATGATCTAAAGGATGTGGAAAACTTCTGATTTTATATAAATCTTTATATTTAAGTAAGATTTAAATTTACAAAATTGATTTCCATGACTCCCCTATTTATGACTGAATTCTTATTATTCTATAACCTGAGACTGTCTCTTAATAATGCTTGTTGACGATTTATAAATTTTGGAGAAAACTACATCTTGTAGATTTAAATTCCAATAAATTTTTCAATATGCAAGAGTTAAATTACGGCGAAAATTCAAAAGTATTAAATCGTAAAGATGAAGTTATAAGTTTCAAATGTGAACTTCAAGAAAATCTTCAAAAGGCTATGAAAGAATTCGTTGAGGATCATCCTAACTGGGATCAATACAGAATACTACAAGCCGCAATAGCAGGATTTTTGATGCAAAAAGGATTTCAAAATAGGGATTTAACGAGACTTTATATAGGCAATATGTTTTCGATGAATTTTAAGGATTAAAATTTTTTATATTTTTTCTAGTAGTATTTTTGCAATATCATTTCTGACAGGTAATATTGATAACCTATTTCCTTTTTTTACGACTAATAACTCATCCTCATTAAATAAAATCTTTAATTCAGGTAAACTTAAAATCTTATCTGATTTAAATTTGTATTCTACTTTTACACAATCCCACCTCGGATTATCAGGTTTCGATTTTGGATCAAAATATTTTGAATCTTGATCAAATTGAGTAGGATCAACAATATTTAGATCTATTACCTCCATAAGTCCCACGATACCTGGGGGTTTACAATTCGAATGATAGAAAAAAATTTTATCTCCTTTATTCATTTTTCTCATAAAATTTCGAGCTTGATAATTTCTTATTCCATCCCATAAAGTTACACCGTCATTTTTTAAAGTATCTATGCTGTAAGCATTAGGCTCACTTTTCATTAGCCAAAACTTTTCTTCTGTCATATCAAGGGATTTGGGGGAATTTATCTGCTAGAATTTTGCTAGAATCAGATTTTTTTTAATATGTTTATTATCCATCAAAGTCACAATTTAGGAAAGTAATGGGTGGCATGGGGGTGCATAGGACCGTGCTGCATCGTATATATGATCTGAACATTTCTGTTAAAAGTTTACGGGTACAACCTTTCAATAGCTTCTTTCTGTTCTTGCTTTTTTATGTCTTCAGCATCTAAAACAGGGCATGAGTTTTGATTTAGTGATAAGAGGAAAGTGCTTTTTTTGAATAGTTTGAAAAGTGGTGTAAGTAATAAGTTTTTCATTTATTCCCAAGTTTTCATATCAGAGAAGTCGCTTGCTATTGCATGAAGCATCCCTCCTACAAATGATCTAGGGCAACCCAGTTTGTTAACTAAAACTTCTGATTGTTTTTTGATATCTTCCCATGTAGGTCTGATATCCTCATTTATTTGTTTAAGGCTAGGTTTAAATTCTTCTGAATCATTCATATTAAAAGGTATTAACTTATTAAAATTCAAATGATAGTAAAGAAAATCTCATTTATTTAAATAAATATTCAATAAAAATTACAAAATAAATTCTTTAGAAATTATTCTAAGCTGATTTAAATTCAGATTATTTAAATAATTATTTGCAATCAATTTTTCTTCATTAATTTCGAGATCTTTAATCTCAGAAATAATGCTATTAGATATTAAATCAATTAAATGTTCTTTATCCATGACTTATATATAAACCCAAAACAAACATTAATTTATTTAAAGTCTTCAACTCAACATATAAGTAAAAATACTCAGATAAATATAAAACTCATAGGTTTGCTAAATCACTTTTGATGATTGGTATAGGGTGCACGCGAATTATCAGCTACTCACACTTGAGCTTTTTATGTAAGATAATAAGTTTACATAAAGTAACAATTAAATGAAAAGACTTTTTCCTTATATAGCTTTTGCATGTTTAACTGGTTTTACAGCTACGACCGGTTTACCAGTTATAGCAGGCGGTTGTAGTAGCCACATGAACAAAAAAGCTGAAATCAAATGTGCTGAAGATGATACTGAGTGTCAAATTGAAAAAGCTGAAAAGTTTGATTTAAGAGATTCTCTCAAGTCATAAAATTATGACTCAAATCAGTTTTTTTATGAACTCTGCCCCAAGAGATTTAATCGAGTTCGTATTCTTTGCTGCTGTTGGTTTTACTGCAGGATTATTGGGATTAATTTAGTTATAGAAAATTGACCCATTCTTTTTTTCTCCTAACCTTTTCAAGTCTTTCTTTCTTTTATGTGATGGCTTGCTTATGGAGAGATTTAATTAATCAAAAGTAAAAAATATTTTTTAAATTACCTTTTATAGATAAATCTTTGTATGTCTTCGAATAGATTAGATTTTGATTTGAAAAATCCATTACTTTTTAAATAAGATTTTCCTTTTTCTATACTTTCAATTCTTTTTTCATAAGAATTTTCATCTAAATTTTTTTGCATAAAAAATATAGTCGGACTTTTATTTTGAATAATTCTCATAAAAAAGCGGTTACCTTAAATACAAAATTTAAATTCTTTTTTGAATTGCTTTTCATTCAAACTAAAAATCAAATAAAAAGTTTCTTTCTTAAATTTCTAAGACTCTTTTGATATCTTGTTCTTCATGTCCTCAATATTATTGATTAATTTGTCTAAACATTCTGTATTATCTTCTGGTTTTAAATATTTAATTTTTGGTTGATTAATTTCAAGAGTCTCAAAATCTCCACTCATAAATTCTCCTTTGTATATTCTTTTAACTACCTCTTTGTTCTAATTGATTTGAACAAAATACTGCGTATCTAATGTGTGCGGTTTGATGAACATATTGGTACGGAAAGAGGTATCTTTTTTTTAGCCATTTAAAGCTATTGCTGACTTAGATTAAAAACATGGTTGTCATGAGTCGGTTGCGTTGCTCCAACTGAAATCAACCATAAACTTTAAATTGCATTTAATAAAATGACTTACTACAGTTGCTTTGATCAAAAAGGAAACATAATTGCTCGCTGTCAGACTAAAGAAGATATTAATGTTCTTAAGAAAATGGGCAGACCAATAATGGAAATAAAAGAAATGAAAAAAGAGGAATCAGTTGTTTGTTCTTTAACTGGTAGTCCATCCGATTACAACGAAGATTATTAAGAGTATGACTCAAAGAAAACTTCAATTAAATCAACATGGAAGATCAGTATTTCTTTTGTTGGTTGCATTGAATAGCATTTGTACTTTCTTTTCTACTTTTGAAAAAGCATTAACTTATCGCGAGACAGCGAGATAAAAATTTAAGACAAAAAAAAAGACCCTGTTAGTAGGTCTTTTTCTAATGGTGACGACAGAAAGGAGATCTATTTAATAATCAGATTAAGAATTTTCTTAGAAATTAGTTTTGGAAGTAAAAGTGATTACTCACTTCTTCATGCTTTACAAACGACTTAATTTTTAAGATAGTTCAGAATTAATCCCGAAAGTTTAATTTCTGATCACTTAACTTACTTTCCGTAAAGGTTAGAAAAGTTAATTTACCTTGGTGTTGCAGACCATTGGCTAGTGAAGATCTAGTTGGTCAACCTTGGTCGAGTCGATCACCAGAACTGTCGTACAAATAAAGTAATCGGTCTCAAATATTTTGCATGAATCCTTAAGATTGATTTAATCATGATTAATTAAATCTTTAATCATCAGACCACCTCATATCTTATTAAGCATTTTATTTATTTTGTTTTACAAAGAATATAAAGCCAACCAAAGAAAGTAGCAAAAGCAATTATTAAAGCAATATTGTTATTCAATGGACTTAAATATCTTTCTATTGAAAGTGGTACATGGAGAATAATAAAATACCAATATAGAGCAGATAGTAATCCAAACAATAAAGCCAGAAGAATATAAAAAGGCAAGATATATAATCTTCTTTTTTTAATTCTTTCCCCTGTAATATTTTCGGTTAAACCAATTCTTGACCAATAGCCACCATTTAATTGAAGAAAAAACTTTAAAAATATTCCGTAAATATTTATAAAAAACCTAGATAAAGCAAATAACGGTGAAATTATAAATCTTTGCATTAATGCTTTAAAAATTTAATTTGTTCAGTTATGGAAATATGACTTATATTATTAACTTTTTTTTCTCTATATTTCGTTAGGAAAAATACCATTGAGCTAAAAACAACTAAAAATCCTATTAATGATATTCGATAGAAAAGGTCATCAGACATATCAAAAAAACCTGATCTTTTAAATTTGTTTCTCATCAAAAAAAAAAGAGGATTGTTTACTCTCTAAAGTAGATCAAAAATCAATTGCTAGCTTTTAGCTATGCAAAGTAGTAAGCGTTTCATTTTTCTGGGCAAAACTTGTAACTAATTTCCTTTAGTAATGCCAAAATAACCAAAATAATCCACAGCCATAAATAATCCCTGTGGTTACTATTACTGGCAATAGTATTTTTTTCATTTAATTAAAAATCTACCCATATCATTCATGAAAAACCAAATTGCGATTGAAAGATTTAATAATACTGTGATAGAAATTGATATTATTAAAAATTTTTTACCAACTCCTGATTGATTTGCATCTTTACCGGCAACTGAAATCGACTCAAGTTTCATATCAAAAAGGTGCTAACTGCAGATTATTCTAGAACGATTGTCAATGTAAATTTTCCTCATTCAATTTTATAAATTAAATCTTAAATTATATAGAGAAACTTATATGGAACTAAATTTTATATAAGTTATATAAATCAAATTAAGTAGTCTTTTTTACCAATTGAATATACCTGTTGTTAAATAAATATATTTGTCCTTGAAAAGCTCCTAAAAAATACTTTTTCTTGAAATAAAGATTGACAAGACATTCATAAAAAAAACTTTTATAAAACATTAACTTCTTTTATGAATATGTTTCTAACCAACAAGACTCGTTTAAAAATTAAGGATATTGTAAAGAGGATTTCATTAGATGAACCTGTCGCATTGGAAGAAAGAATTTATGTAGAAAAGTTTGCAAAACATAATTCAACTATATGGACATGGCTTAAGAAAGCTAATAGCTTGAGGAGATATGGTAAGCAAAAATCAGATGGAATAAATGGACTCATACAGAATCTTGGCCTTGATGGTTTAGAAACTGAAAATCATTTCGATCCCAAAAATGATGATCTTGCTGATTGGTTTAGTGGATCTCCTGATTGGGTGAGGAGGAGCTAATTGCCCTTAGTTTAAAATGAATTCAAATTAATAATGAAAAAAGGGAACTTCCTCAACTTGTCTTGGAGCATAATCACAAATTCCGAATTGCATACATTCCATTTGAGAATCTGTTAGTTTTCTTTCAATTGATAACGAATCAAACAAAATACCAAATGCATGTTGAATTTTATTTTTAACTAGATTTCCGTAAGTCATAATTAACCTTCTTTTTTAGAAGTTATTTAGTATGAGTTATATAAAAGAATCAAGAGTTGTTATACCTAAAATATAAATCATGAATTAGGCGGTTTTAAGTATTTCACTATATTTATAATCAGTATTTTTACTCTAGGAAATTTCAGTTATCACTCCTAAGTTAGATCCACTGATTGAGGTATAACTTCATGAGTACGTTCAAAACCAAATACTTTAAAAATACAAAAAAGATCAACAATACTCTTTGGTTGGATAAATTAATTAATCAACTTGAAAAAAAATCAAAGAGAGTTTGATCATGAATACATTTAGAAATAAACAATTCAAAAATGAATTAGATCCCAAATATGCATTTTATGATTGTCTTCGTAGTTGCGAAATTAAAAGTAATACTGAAAAGTCTCAAGAAGAATGCGTCGAAAATTGTGAACCTAGATTTTTACCAGAGAATCTCGATGGCTAAAAATAGGAATTTAAACTCTATTCAATACCTATTTTGACCTTATAGAGTTTTTATATAGATTTAAGGAGGGTAATCTTATGACCAACCTCGCAATTGAGCTACTACTTTTAATTGTAGTTTTAGTTAATTTTGGAGCGATCCTTACCTCTAAAATTTATTCACAATCAGTAAAAGAAATTCAACGTAAGAGATTATTTTGTGGTGAATCTATAAGTAACCCATATTGTGTCTTTTGATAATTTACTTCCAAACTAATAGATCTCAAATTAGAGATCTAATATTAAAAGTTAAAGTCCACCAAAACTAAAAATAAGGGGTATATGGTACTTCTGTTTTTAATGAATCTCCGTAATAACTTTCAGCTGACTTTACCAAGATCCAATAAATGAAATTTAGAAATGATTTTTCCATAGGAACATCTATACCCTTTCCTAATTCAAATCAGAATTTCAAATAAAAACATCGTAGAAAATACTTAACTGAATAGATTTAGATTTTCTTAGTTAATTTATGTTGGTTAGGTTTGTATGAAATACTACTAAAGCTTGTCTTATCAATTGATTTGGTAATATTGCTTATTGATCTCTGTAAGTTCAAAAGATATATTAAATGGAAAATCTTAATAAAAGAAATTTATGAGTACTCAAAAAAGTCAAAGTCATAAAAGACAAGAACAAAATAATACAGAATGGTTAGATGAATTAATCAATAAAATTGAAAATATGAAAAATAAAATATCTAATACCTTTTAACTTATTACTTCTTCTATCATATATTCCGTTGTTAAATATTTTAAATACTTTTGTAATTAAGCCAGCTGGCTTTTATGGAGTTATACATTTTATTTTTGCAAATAGTTATTTAACAATGTTTAAATGAGAATCTTTTAAAGCAAGTTTATGGTTCATTTTTATTTTTATTGACAATATTGAAATAAGTGTAAAAAGAATTTTTAATTTGTGACTACTGAATCATCTAAAAATCAAAACTTTATAAGGAAGCATCCCAGCGAAGGAATGGATGCTTTAGAAAAAGAATCAAAATTACCACTTAAAGGGTGGGAAAAGGAGGTTGCCCGAGCAAAGGAATATGGTTTAGAAGGAGCAAAAAGTATTGTCGATAGAAATATATCTACATTTTCAAGAGGAGAATTACCCCATTTTGCAGGTATCAATACTTTCATGAAAGCTCCATATGTTGAAAATGTAAATGAAGTGGGAAGTTATGATGTTGCGATCGTTGGTGTTCCTCATGATTCTGGAACTACTTATAGACCAGGGACAAGATTTGGACCTCAAGGAATAAGAAAAATTTCTGCTCTTTATACTCCTTATAATTACGAAATGGGAGTGGATCTAAGAGAGCAGATATCTATTTGTGATGTAGGAGATATTTTTACAATTCCAGCTAATAATGAAAAAAGTTTTGATCAAATTTCAAAGGGTGTTGCTCATATTTTTGCTAGTGGAGCATTTCCAATTATTTTAGGTGGAGATCATTCAATAGGTTTTCCAACAGTTAGAGGAGTTTGTCGCCACTTAGGAGATAAAAAAGTAGGGATCATTCACTTTGATAGACATGTAGATACTCAAGAAACAGATTTAGATGAAAGAATGCATACCTGTCCATGGTTTCATGCAACTAATATGAAAAATGCACCTGCAAAAAATCTTGTTCAATTAGGAATTGGAGGTTGGCAAGTACCAAGAGAAGGAGTGAAAATTTGCAGGGAACGAAGTACAAATGTTTTAACAGTTACTGATATCTGTGAAATGGGATTAAAAGAGGCCGCTGATTTTGCGATTGAAAAAGCTACGGATGGAACTGACTGTGTATATATTTCTTTTGATATTGATTGTATTGATGCTGGATTTGTCCCTGGAACTGGTTGGCCTGAACCTGGAGGTTTATTACCTCGAGAGGCATTAAAACTTTTGGAGTACATTATCAGAAAAGTTAATGTATGTGGAATTGAGCTTGTTGAGGTTTCGCCTCCATATGATGTAAGCGATATGACAGCTCTATTAGCTACTAGAGTTATTTGTGATTCAATTGCACATCTTGTAGTAAGTGGTCAGCTCCCAAGAAAATCTAAACCAGAATGGATTTCAGATAAATGCAATATGTCAGTTGATCAAAAATGGAGATAGATTTTCGTGCATGAAGTAGATATGACAAAATGCCTTATTCTTTCCATGGAAGAGTGGGCAGAGAAAAAAAATAAGAAAAAAATAGTTGTTGAAAAGATTAATCTTAAGATTGGCGAATTTACTTGCGTAGAACCAATATCATTAATTAATACTTTTAATGCTGCAGTCTTGGGTTCTTGGTTGGATTCCTCTGAGATTAGAATTGAGACAATACCTTTTAAAGGGAAATGCTCTAAATGCAATAGATTATACTTCCCAAAAAAAGAGAATGAATATAAATCCCCATGTTGCAATTTTAATTTAGAGGAAATTATTAGTGGGAGGGAATTAAAAATCGCATCTATTGATTTTAAAGAAAAGTAGAAATTTAGTATCTAGAATAAAAACGTATTTTCAAATATAAATGCATTTACCAATTTCAGACAAAATTGAATTAAATATTCTTCATCAAAATAGTCATCAAGCTGAGAAAAATAAAGTTAAGTTTAATAATTATAATTTGCTTTGCTTGAACATAATGAGTAGTCCTGGTGCAGGAAAAACTAGATTACTTGAAATAACTTTAGAAGATCTTTCAAAAAAATTTCACAGTGCTGTTTTAGAGGGTGATATGACCACTAATCTTGATGCGGCAAGATTAGAAAAATTAAATATTCCAGTAGTACCAATTACAACTGGAAGAGCGTGCCATCTCGATGCAAATATGGTTAGAGGAGGTTTGAAATTACTAGAAAAAAAAATAAATCCTGATTTACTAGATATTTTGTTAGTGGAAAATGTGGGAAATTTAGTTTGTCCTGCAGAATTTGATATTGGAGAACATTTTAAAGTAGCACTCTTAAGTATTACCGAAGGTGAGGATAAACCTTTAAAATATCCAATAATGTTTAGAGAGGCAGATTTAATTTTGATAACTAAAGTTGATTTGTTACCCCATTTGAATTTTGATATTAATGAATTAAAATCTAACATAGCTTCAACTAATCCGAAGGCAGATGTGATAGAAATTTCTTCGATAACCAAGTCTGGATTCGATTTATGGCAAGATTGGATTAGTAAAAAGATTCTGAAATTTAAAAATAATTAATATCTATTAAGTAAGAGTAATCTCTTAAAAGTATCAGTCATTACAACTTTAGATTTGCTTTTTCTTGAGTATTGGTAGTACGTAATATTTTTTTTCTAAATGTTTAAAAAATTGAGGGTTTTCGTTGCTTCTTTGCTGGCTTTAATATTAGCGATTTCGTTAAGTACACTATCAAGTCCTGCAGCTCCAAAAGGTGAACCAATCACTTTGGGATACAGTAACTGGGCAGGATGGTGGCCCTGGGCGATAGCTGTTGATCAAAAAATGTTTGAAAAAAATGGAGTTAATGTTCAGATGAAATGGTTTGATGGATATGTTCAATCCATGGAAACTTTTGCTGCTGGTAAAATTGATGGAAATTCGCAAACTCTTAATGATACTATTTCGTTCTTGCCAGGAGAGAATGGAGGGGAAGTAGTTGTTTTAGTGAATGATAATTCTGCAGGGAATGACCAAATAATTGCAGATAAATCAATTAAAAGTGTTGCTGAATTGAAGGGTAAAACAGTAGCAGTAGAAGAAGGTGTTGTGGATGATTTTTTACTTGTTTTAGCTCTGAATGATGTTGGATTAACTCGAGATGATGTAATTATTAAAGGACTTCCAACTGATCAGGCTGCAACTGCATTCGCAGCAGGAAAAGTTGATGCAGTTGGTGCATTTCCTCCATTTACAGGAACCGCAATGAAGAGGCCTGGAGCAAAAGTTATTGCTAGTTCAAAAGATTATCCCGGTGCAATCCCTGATTTATTAGCTGTAAGCGGAGATTTGATTTCTGAAAGACCAGATGATGTTCAAAAAATTGTTAAAACATGGTGGGATGTAAGAGAATTCATGGAAAAAAATCCAAGAAAATCTGAAAAGATCATGGCAAAGCGAGCTGGGATCCCAACACGCGAATACAAACAATATAAAGGTGGAACCAGGTTCTTTTCTTTGGAAGAAAATTTAGAAGCTTTTAGTGATGGGTTCGGTATGAAACATATGCCTTATGCAGCGAAACAAATGGCAGACTTCATGGTAAAGGTAGGATTTATTCCTGAAAAACCAGATATGAGTAAATTATTTGACTCTTCGTTCGTTAAAAACATCAGTTAATTAATACAAAATTAAAATGGTTAGTTCGAAATTAATCAAGAGGGATAAATATTTTTTATCCCTCTTTTCATTTGGTAGTGAACCGAAAAAATTAAATAAAATATTTCTTCAAATAGCCTCACTTTTGCTTCCCCTTCTAATTTGGACATTAGTTTGTCAATTAAAACTTGTAAGTGAAATGTTTTTACCATCACCGTTAGCGGTCTTTTATTCTCTTTTGGATATGGCTGAAAGTGGAATATTATTTGAAGATATTTTTGCAAGTACTGGTAGGGTATTTGCTGGTTTTATAATTGCAACAATTTTTTCAATTCCTTTAGGAATTTTAATGGGTTCTTTCCCTTCTTTTTGTGCGTTATGTGAACCATTAATTGCGATGCTTAGGTATATGCCTGCCGCTGCTTTTTCTCCTTTGCTTATTATTTATTTAGGAATAGAAGAGGCTCCAAAAATCGCATTAATTTTCATTGGTACTGTTTATTTTAATGTTTTGATGGTTATGGATTCAGTAAAATTTGTACCCAAAGAACTCATTGAAACAACGCTTACTTTAGGGGGTAATACAAAAGATTTATTGATCAGAGTAATAGCCAGATATTCATTGCCAAGTATTATTGATACTTTAAGAATTAATATCGCAACTTCATGGAATTTAGTAATTGTTGCAGAGTTAATTGCAGCAGAAGTTGGTTTAGGTAAAAGGATTCAATTGGCTCAAAGATTTTTTCGCACAGATCAAATATTTGCAGAATTAATAGTTCTCGGATTAATAGGATTTGCTTTGGATATGAGTTTTAGATTGTTACTTAGACGTACATGTAAATGGGCTGTTTAAATGAAATTAGATGTTAATAATATTTCAAAATATTTTGGGGAAGGTTCAAATAGAAAAAAGGCAATTGAGGGAATAAGCTTTTCAATAAGTTCTGGCGAATTTAAAACTCTTGTTGGGAGCTCTGGATCAGGTAAAAGTACTATATTGAGGATTATTGCTGGGCTTGAGAGTCCATCTAAAGGGAACGTAAAAGTAGATGGAAAAATAGTTAGTGGACCGGGATTGGATAGAGGAATGGTTTTTCAGAAATATAGTCTTTTCCCTTGGCTCACAGCATCTGAGAATATTGCATTTGGAATGAATTTAAATTCTTATAAGTTGAAAGAAATAAAATATAGGACATCTTATTTATTAGAAGTAGTAGGTCTTCAGGATTCGGGAAATAAGTATCCAAAAGAATTATCTGGAGGAATGCAACAAAGGATTGCAATTGCAAGAGCTCTTGCGACTAACCCTAAAATTCTACTTTTAGATGAACCTTTTGGAGCCTTGGACTTACAGATAAGAGAATCTATGCAGAAATTTCTCTATGAATTATGGAAAAAAACTTCATTGACAGTTTTGCTTATAACCCATGATATTGAAGAAGCATTAGCTCTCTCTCAGCAAATATGTATTTTGGCGCCTAATCCTGGAAGAATCATAAAAGAAGTTAAGGTAGAGCTACAAAAAGGAGATTTAGATAAATTGAAACTTGATTCGGATTTTGCAAAATTAAGATATGAGTTATCTGATTTTTTAAGAGGCCTCCAAAAAAAATAAATAATGTCAACTAGTTTTTTGCCTACTTGGCTTTATAAAGACCAAAAAATTTTTGAACTTGAATTAGATAACTATTCAAAAAATTATTGGCACCCGTTGATTTTCATAGGAGAAATCAAACCTGGCGAAATATTGGAAAAAAAATTCTTTAATCAATCATTATTAATCTCGCGTTCAGAAAATAATTTAATAACTGTTTTTAAAAATAGATGTCCTCATCGTGGGTCAAAATTGTGTTTGCCAAAAACAAAATTTAATCCTTCTAAAAATATTTTTTGTCCCTACCATGGCTGGACTTTTGATAGTTTTGGTAAACTTAAAACCTTGCCATTAAAGTACGATTTTGAAACAAAAATAGAAACAAAGGATTATTTTTTAGAAAAAGTTAACTCTTTAATAAATGGACCTTTAATTTGGATTAATTTCAGCAAAAAACCAATATCTATAGATGATCAAATTGAGCTTGTTGGAAGAAAATGTAATGATCAATGGGATATGAATTACAGCATTTTTTCTGAATTTTCTGACACCTTAAATTGCAATTGGAAAATTGCCCATGATAATACACTGGATGATTATCATGTTGCAATAGCTCATAAGGATACTCTACATAAAGAACAAGGTCCAATTAAAAACTACAGGTATTTCTTCAGTGAATTTTGTAATCTACTTGTTACCCCTCTTAGTAGTGAAGGAAATCTATATACCTTTGGGTTACTCCCATGGACCCATCTAATAATCTGGCCAGGTAAAGGGCTTATTTTAATAAATTATCTTCCTAAAAATATTGATCAGTGTATTATTGAAATTAAATTTGCCTCTGCTTCTTTATGTGAAAATGATTTAGAAGATTGGAAAAAAAGTATATTAGAATTTCTTGGAGAAGATAAAGTTATTGTCGAATTAGTTCATAAGTCTTATCTGGAAAACTTTAAACTTGGTCCGCCAAATAGACTTGAACAAAGGATTATACACTGGCAAAATATTTATAAAGATTTTCTAAATGCATCGTGTATTTCTTTCTAAAATAATTTCTATTTATTGCTCTGATATTATGAATTAGATTTTTAATTTGGTAGGGATTTAACTATACCTTTAATATTTTAATTGATAATGTAGTTAAGTACAAAAAGTTGATTATGAAAAATTTTATACTAATAATAGTCTCTTTATCTTTCCTATCTTCTTGCAGTAATGACAAAGATTTTTTTCTCACTGAGGAGAACGCTTTGTTAAGTTGCGGAGGTAAATCTCGTATTATCGAAAATGATAAAGAAGAGATAATAAATACTGAAGTGAAGGATTTAAGAGATGGAATTGGTAAATACGTCGAATTTACAGTTGTTGAGACTGATAAAAAAGGAGGAAAATATAGGATTATTAATTGTTTCCCAAGTGAAGAGCCACAAGATTCAATAATAAAAGTTGTTAAAACAAATTATAAATTAAGTAATTAACTGTAATTTAAAATAACTAGTTTGCTTTTAATCTGAGATTTTTGATGATTTGATAATTTCCCATGCTTCTGATGCAGTGTCTGCATAATGGAAAAGATTTAAATGTTTATCTTCAATCAATCCAAGATCAGCTAGATAACCAAAGTTAATTACCTTATTCCAATAATCTTTACCAAAAAGTATGATTGGGATTTTAGTTTTCATTCCTGTTTGACAAAGTGTCAATAGTTCAAATAATTCATCTAGTGTTCCAAAACCTCCAGGGAAAAATAAAGCAGCTACTGATCGCATAACAAAATGGATCTTTCTTAATGCAAAATAATTAAACTTAAAGCAAAGACCTGGAGTTATAAAAGCATTTGGGATTTGTTCATTAGGGAGACTGATATTTAACCCTATAGATTTACAATTTGCTTCAAATGCACCTCTATTAGCAGCCTCCATAATTCCGGGGCCCCCACCTGTCACAATCACGTGAGAATTACAGTTTTTATTTTGATTGCTAATTGAAGCAAGTTTCGAAAACTCCCTTGCGGATTGATAGTAATGACTCATTAGAAGCAAATTTTCTAATCTATTTAAATTTCGTTTTAGAAGTATCGATTTAGGATTTTTTTTAATTAACTCTTCTATATTTTCTATTCTCTTTTTTGTATTTGATTCTTCTGTAATGCTTGCTCCTCCAAAAATAATTATGGTTGAAAGAATTTTATTTTCTTCAAGAATTAAATCTGGTTTAGTAATTTCAAGAAGCATTCTGACGCCGCGCATTTCATTTCGGTTAAGTAGATCAATATCTTCGTGAGCCAATTTATAAGTATCAGAATTAATAATTAAATTCAGATTTTTTAAATTATTACTATGAGATATGTGTTTTTTCATTTCAAACAAGAGTTTTAATTTTTCTTTCTAGAGGATTAAAATATATTCTTTTGATTTTGTTATTTTCGTAAATCCAATAAACAGGCGGACTTTTTCTTGCCTTAATTAAATTAATTTTGTCTAATTTTTGAGGGATAAATTCTTTAGCAGGATCAAAAAATTCATCTCTTTTTGGTTGGTTTAAAACAATACTACCTTCTTTACCTGAGATAGATCTGTGATAAGTTCCTATAGGAATTTCTAATGCTCCCATAGATCTATTTAAATAAATCACATGATGAGGTTCATCCCAGGAAGGATTTATTAAAACAAATTTCCTTTCTCCAGTGATAACTAAATTGTGGTCAATTTGATGATTGTGAACGTAATATTGCTCATCTTTTAAATCATCTGGAGGAGATATAGCTTCCCCAGAATGGATCACAACATCAGAACCATTAGAACTATCTATGCCTGCATCAAAGAATATGACTTTTGGAGTCTCTCTAAAAATATTTATTGGGAAGAATCTTAATTCCATAGTGCTAACTCCCTTTTGGAAAATTTATAAATACAAATAAAAATTTATTTACTTTTAAAAAACAGCTATTTTTTGATGGCTAATTGCAACAAACCAAGCAATCTTCTTGATTTGGATAATCTATACATTCTTTGTTTAAAGTTTCTTCTAAGAAATCTACTTTCTTAACATAATCAAGATTTTTTAATTCTTTTTTTGGTACCGTGAACTGAGTTTGTAGTTTCATTTTTTACTCTCCTAATTAATACTGTTTTTTGAATCCATTCCAAGTTTGAGAAAACCTTAATCCCAGATAAGAAATTAAAATTGTCCAAAATAAAATTTCTATACCTAAATTAGTCATTTGCTTGGCCTCCTTTCTGTCTGATTATTCTTTAGTACGGGTATTATGTAAAAATCAAGCGTAAGAATACCTAAAATTTAAAGTTTTAATCATAAAAAATCCTGCAATGGTTGTTACTAGGATGTTCTGCACATTCGTTATTCCAATAAGCTTCAACTTCTTTGAGCTTATTATCAAATGAAAGGTTTTTTTTATCCAAATTAATTTCTTGGATAGTAAATGTGTCATTTAGTGCCATAAGACTTACCTCTTGACTACACCTATGTTCTAGTTCATTTGAATAGTAAATTTCAAGTTTTATGTGTGCGGTTAGAGGAACAAAATTGTACGGATTAAGGATCAAAAAAAATCTCAAATTATGAATAATTGCAAGGAAAATATCCTCAAAAAATTTATTCCACCCTTAAAAATTTTATGTAAATTTTGCTAGAAATTATATTCTCTTAATACTTTCTTAGTTCTGCCATTATCTATCATTCATCTAATCTATCTGCATATTCTCTTAAAATCTCAGCCATCTTCTGAGGTGGAATTTCTTGTTGATATTCTCTACATAAATCAAAAAATTTATCTAGAAAATCTTTCATTGAAGAGGACATGAAAATTAGCGTTTCATTCTAAAAGTAAAGTATGCAAACCAACCAAGCAATAAAAGATTCACAACTCCATAAGTAATCGCTATGCCGTACATGTAGGTCATTTATTTATAAAGATATATGCAGAATATAAATAAACTAAGAAAACTCCAATAGCAATGGAACTTCCATAAATAAGAAAGTTCCAAAATCTATATAATTTAGGTTTTTTAAATTCTTTTTCTTCTTCTTTAGTAATCATTTATTTTCTTTTTCTTCTCTTGCAGCATTACCTTTTGCTCTTAATACCAAAGTTATCGTAAGGGCAGCGCTTAATATCACAGCATCAATTAATAGGTGCGGGGAAATATTCATCAGCAGAAAAGAGAAATAAGAAGAGTCATTATCTTTTCATAAATAAATCTATTAAACATTAAAAAAGAGGGTTTCATCCCCTAAGTGTAGATCTACTTTCAATCACTGTCTATTTTAGCTTTTCAGCTTCTCTTAAAAAAAATAGTATTTTATTTAGCCAGAGCAAGAGAAGGCACCTGCAAGAATATTTTTAAAAATTGGGGCTTGACCCAAGGCATACAAAAAGAAAGTTGATGATGCGAGAGTAATAGCTATTTTAGAAGCCCTGTTAACCTTCAAATTTGAGACTTTTGCAAATGCAGAGTTCATTTGTTTTTTAATTTAATGAACTTATAATACCCGCAAAAATTAAATATTCAGCATCAATATTTACCAAAAAATAATTTTATTTCTGCTTTTTCTCAGCTTGCATTTTTACTAGTTCAAATTCTTTTTTAGAAACTATTCTAATTTTGTATGCTGGATATCTTGTCTTCCACCATTTATTGATCGAAATAGCTACTCCTTCTAAATCTTGGGCACAAATATTCACCCATAAAATCTTACTTTCAACTTCTTTGTAGAATTCCCAACTTGTAGGTGAAGCCATTAAAAATCGCAAATGAAAAATTT
This sequence comes from uncultured Synechococcaceae cyanobacterium, assembly GCA_902571355.1. Lineage (GTDB taxonomy): Bacteria > Cyanobacteriota > Cyanobacteriia > PCC-6307 > Cyanobiaceae > Prochlorococcus_A. Next base: position 33,095 of record CACGBL010000012.1, read on the forward strand.
ATAATTGTTGAAAAATTCTATAAATTTAGGTATATGTTCCATGAGCTAAAACTTTTGTTTTTTTAATAAGATGAATTATTTAAAGATATAAGGGTTTTCATTAAGTGGTAATAAAAAACTTTAAATAAAAGATTTACATCACTTTCGTCTTATAAGAAAATATTACTTTTATTTCAGAGCGAGTTTTAATTAAAAAAAGTTCTCCGCAAAGAAGGGGCCAAAAATTGACCCCTCTTGGTGAAACTCTTCCAAAGAAACACCATTAAAATCTTACTCTGAAAGTTGCAAAGTTAAACAAATTAATAAAATCAAGATTAACAATTTATGCGGCCTTTTTAAAAGGGTTCATATTCCTTAAAAAGTTATTACTTTTGCGGGTACTCATTTTTCTATATCTTTGATTTATATCCATGATATACTTTCTAGCTTTTTTATCAGTTTCAATTTTCTTTTTTCGAAGACGTAAAGCCTTTAAATCTTCTATGGACATGAGGCCATCATCTTTATTGAAATTTAAATGATCAAATTGCATCAGTTTAAGAAATTAAGTTTCTTCTTTAAGTGCAAGATTAACAAGCTTATCTTTATTTGCAATAGAGATAATTAACCAACTTAACTCAAATTAGTTATGCAATTTTCAGAAAGCTATGAATTTAAGTATTAAAAACTTTCTAAAATCAAGAAAAACTTTTGATTGAATTAGATGGAACTTCTACAGATACAAATGATTCTCCATAATGAGATTCGGCTGATCTTATCAGTAACCAGTAAAAGAAATTTACTAAAGCTTTCTCCACGAGGATTTAGTAACTAATTTAAATAAACTCATCATTTTTGTAATAGCAATATACAAAATAAACTTATTACGCAATCAAGATATTTACCTCATAAAGCATAGTTGCATATTTATTAAGAAAAATTTGCACTCTCAGACTTTAGGCAGCGGACTAAATCTTCTTGGAGTATTGGACTTTAGCCAGCTCTATTTTTTTAGCAAAAGAAAAATAGTACTGCAAGGTAACTAGATGATCAATTATTCTATTTATTCTGAATAAGCATTTACGGGTTAATTGATCAAAATTATCTGAGCATATGTTTGGGTTGTTTATTGTATAGGAAGGCTACAAAAATTTAGTTATAACAATGGATTCAGTATTTTTGCTCATTGATATATTGATTCTTAGAATAATATTATTATTGATGCCCAAAGAAGGTTTAATTTTGAAAAAAATAATTAAATTTTTTAAACTACTTAAGAGAAGAATTGACATTCGTAACGCAGAGACTGAATTGAAATTTATATTGGAAAATAAATAATGGGATTCCCACATTGCCCTATTTGTGTAGTTCTAGCATTTGTTTCAGTTTTTATGGGAGTTACTCGTAGTTATATGTTCTACATTCTTTGTAGGGAGTTTCTGAGAGCAGAATCTAATTTAAAATTGAAGTTTAGTTTCTTTTAATTATTGACATCTAAGTATAAATACTTTATAAATAGGTTGTAGTGAATACTACAAAATCGTCCGATCTACCATCTGATAGACCGCAGTACGACTCAAGCCATAGGA
>CACGBL010000013.1:0-32469 GCA_902571355.1 uncultured Synechococcaceae cyanobacterium
AAAATTTTGGCTTTCAATTTCTGCAACCACTAGAAAGCCAAGAGAGGGAGAGAAGGACGGAGAAAATTATTACTTTTTAAATCAAGAAAAGTTTAAAGAAATGATTGAACAAAACCTGTTTCTTGAATGGGCTCAATTCGCTGGAAACTACTATGGAACACCTTTGTCTTCTGTTAATGAGAAAATAAAAAAGGGATTTACAGTACTACTTGAAATTGAAGTAGAAGGTGCAAGTCAAATAAAAAATAAGTTTCCTAATTCACTGTCGATATTTTTACTTCCTCCTGATAAAAAAGAGTTAGAGAGAAGAATAAGAAATAGAGGTACAGAAAAAGAAGAGGCAATAAAAATAAGACTCTCAAGGGCTAATTATGAGATTTCTGTATCAAATCAATTTGATTTTGCATTAACAAATCACAACGTTGAAGAAACAGCAAAAAAAATAATCAAGTTAATAAAAACTTGATTATTTTCTGTTTATCAGCTCATTGGATGGAATAATAAATCTGGGAAAAATCTATTAAATTCAATAATTATTCCGGCTGTAAGGCTTAGCCAAATAGCTGCTACTACTGGAGCAGATCTGACAAATTTTGTGTTTAGAATTTTGAACATTTGTTTTATGAAAGTTTTTAAAAATTTTAGCGAGGACCATTAAGTGTAATATTGTTATCTTTCTCTCTTAAATCTCCATTTCTACCTTGTTTATTAGCAAGAAGAGGCCATTGGGCTCCTTTCACAAGACATTTTCTGGCTAAGTCTAGGTCAATAATGATTTCAAGATCTGCTGGGTTCTTAGTCTTTTTTGATTCAATCAGATACTCTCTTCCTGACCAACCTATAATCCCAGCAATATAAATGAAAAGTACTCCCGGAATAAGTAAATCTCCTTCATGACCCCTATTTAAAAGAGCTCCCCATGGTTCAAGAGGAGGTCCAATTATTAGATGTGGAAGGCCATCATCTCCGCATGATGCTTTTCCGTATCTTTCAAATCTTGCAATATCTTTTTGAGTAGTTGCAGAATTTGCTCTCTCAATGAATTTAGGATTTTCAGAGCATTTTGAGAGGGCTGAAGCTGTATATTCAGTGCTAGCTCTATCTGCGTTTAAGGCAGGCCCATTGGCAGCTAGAGCAATTGGAGTAATTCCGAGGAACAGAAAAACTGAGGTTATGATTGAAAAAAAGAATTTCATAAGTTGCAATCTTTAATTCCTTAAAGTGTGTTAAGTAAGAAATTAATATTAAAATAGAACAAGTTGAATCAAAAATGCATAAAGTTTTAGCTATTGAAACAAGTTGTGATGAGACATCTGTCTCAATAGTTTCTAATATTGGCGATACTTTCAGAATACATTCAAATATAATTGCCTCTCAAATTGAAGATCATTCAAAATGGGGAGGAGTTGTGCCTGAACTTGCAGCTAGAAAGCATTTAGAGTCATTACCTTTTGTTTTAGATAAGGCTTTAGAAGAATCAAAAATTAAAATTGAGGAAGTTGATTATATTGCATCAACTGTAGCTCCTGGATTAGTTGGATGTTTAAGAGTTGGATCCATAACTGCAAGATCCCTTTGCATGTTACATTCAAAACCATTTTTGGGAATTCATCATTTGGAGGGGCATTTATCTTCAATTCTATTTTCAGAAAACTATCCAAAGAAATCTTTTCTTACATTACTTGTTAGCGGCGGGCATACTGAATTGATAAAGGTTGATGATAGAAGGGGGATGCAAAGACTCGGGAAAAGTTTTGATGATGCTGCTGGAGAAGCCTTTGATAAAGTTGGCAGACTATTAGGCCTTAGTTATCCAGGAGGACCGGCAATCGAAAAGATTGCTAAAAATGGAGACCCAATGAAATTTAATTTACCAAAATGTAAGATCTCTGATAAAAAAGGTGGATTTCTCAAATATGATTTCTCTTTTAGTGGTCTAAAAACTGCTGTATTAAGATTAGTTGAGAGAATAAATTTGGATGGGAAGACAGTTCCAATTCCAGATATTGCTGCAAGTTTTGAGAGAGTAGTGGCAGAGGTGTTGGTTGAGAGAACAATAAAATGCGCAGAAGATCATAGTTTGGATAATGTTGTTGTGGTTGGGGGAGTGGCTGCTAACAATACATTAAGAAAAATGATGATTAGTGAAGCTAGTAAAAAATCTATTAAAGTTCATTTAGCTCCTCTTGATCTTTGTACAGATAATGCGGCAATGATTGGAGCGGCGGCGTTGTTCAGAATCAAATTTAAGGATCATTTAAGTTCCCTTAAATTAGGTGTCGCAGGAAGACTATCAATTGAACAAGCAAATACCCTTTATGAAGAAAACCCTCCTTTCTAATTTCAATGAACAAACAACCTAAAATCGAGATTAAAGAGACAAAAAACTTCGTTGATAAAAAGGAACTGAATTTGTGGAAAAGAGGTTTTACCCCTCAAGCTGAAATATGGAATGGAAGGATGGCAACTGTTGGTATAGGAATTATTCTTATAATTATTGCTTTAATAAGCCAGTTTTCTTAATAGAAATAAAATTAATTTTCTTAGAAGTAGTTTTGAAAGAATTTTTAAATTACTCTTTTTTAGCTGACGAATTTAATTAAAAAGTATTGTATTTATTGGACTTGAGATAATATTATTGATTTAATCAAAATAATGAATATCTTATTATTTATAATTTTATATGACGCCTGAAAGGCTCGGATTACTTTGGGGGATAACTGTATTTGCAGGTGCTTGCGCTCGATTATTTTCTTCTTTTACAGGATTCCCAAGTGTTGTTATTTTATTGCTTTCTGGATTATTCATCGGAAGATCAGGATTAGGAATCGTTGAGCCTTTAGATCTCGGACAAGGGCTTGAAACTATTGTGGGGCTTTTGGTCTGTTTGGTTCTTTTTGAAGGGGGATTAAATTTAAAACTGCCTGAGGGGAATATAAGAAATACTGTTTTGAAAATTTCATTGGTAAGACTTTTTATTTCATTATCAGCTGGAATTTTTATTGCCCATTGGCTGGCTGGCCTCTCATGGCAAGTCGCAGGAATATATAGTGCCATAGTTCTAGCTACTGGACCAACAGTTGTCTCTCCATTAGTAGAACAAATAAAATTAGCCTCCCCACTCTCAGAAGTTTTAAAAGCTGAGGGGTTGTTGCTTGAACCAATTGGTGCAGTACTAGCATTACTGCTTTTAGAATTGACTTTAGGGGACCTTCGTGGGATTAACGATGTATTTATAGCATTAATGCAAAGATTAGGGGGAGGAGTTTTAATCGGATTAAGTGCAGGATGGTTACTATCAGAAATTTTAAAAAAAATAAAAAATGAGGCCTCATTTGGTATAGAGCTTCAAGTAACCCTTGGATTTATTTTCCTTGTGTATGGAATTTGCGAGTATTTTTTACCAGAGTCAGGCTTGCCGGCTTCAGTCGCGGCAGGTTTTATTGTAGGCAAAAGAGAAGTTATAGATAAAGAGAGATTGGATAATCTAATAGGTGAATTAGCTCAATTAGCAATCACAGTTCTTTTCCCTCTTTTGGCCGCTGACGTTTCTTGGGGTGAATTAAGTCCGCTTGGCTGGGGAGGGGTTGTTTGCGTTTTTATGTTGATGATAATTGTCCGCCCTATCTCTATCTGGATAGCAACAATTGGGAGAGACTTGAACTTAAAAGAAAAAATATTTTTAGCCTGGTTAGCCCCAAGAGGTATTGTTACTGCAGCAGTAGCTTCTCTTTTTTCTATCAGATTAGAGCAGGCTGGTATCCTTGGGGCCGGCCGTCTACAAGGGTTGGTTTTTCTTACTATTTTGATGACAGTAGGAATCCAAGGTCTTTCAGCTAAACCTTTGGCAAATAAGCTTGAATTAGGCCAAAAAAATAATTTAGATTGATTAAAGACACCTTTCAATTCGAGTTCTATCAGTTTCGCTCTCTGCTAAAAGCTCCCAACTTTGAAATAAATCTGGCCCACTGAGAGATCCAAAAAAGGCTACTCTTAATGATTTCATTAATATCCCTTTTTTAATATCATGCATTTTTGAGATTTCGTTTATTATTTCCTTGGCTTTCTCTTTATTTAGTTTTATAGTATTTTGATCAATTAAATAATTTAAGATTAGTTTTAAAGATAACTTGCTATCTTTATTTTCCAGAAAATCTTGACCTTCTTTTTTAATTGGAGGTATTAAGAAAAATGGTTTTGATTGATCAATTGAATCTTTTAACAGAGTCATAGAGTCTCTAAGCAAAATTGCTAATTTATAAGCCCATTCTTGAGATGGCGGCAACCAACCATTATCATCCCAGTATTTCCGTATGATCTCACTTAACTTACTAGATTCCATATTTTTTATATATTGAGAATTAATCCAGTTGAGTTTTTCCCAACTAAATTTGGCTCCAGCTTTATTTATTTCTGATAAGTCAAAAATTTTAGAAATCTCTTCAATTGAGAGTATTTCTTTGTCGGCAGATTTTGGAGACCAACCTAAAAAGGCCATATAGTTCGATAAGGCCTCAGGTAGATATCCCATATCTCTAAATTCGTCGATTGAAGTTACGCAATCTCTCTTAGATAATTTTTTCCCTTCAGTATTTAGTATTAGGGGTGTATGTGAAAAAGTTGGCAAATTAAAATTTAATGCTTTATAAATCAATATTTGTTTTGCAGTGTTTGAGATATGATCTTCACCCCTTACAACATGAGTAATATTCATGAAATTATCATCAATTACAACTGCAAGATTATACAAAGGATCTCCAATCTCATATCCTTTTGCCCTTCTTGACAAAACTAAATCACCACCCAAATCCTTCCCTTGCCATTTGATTTCGCCTCTTATCTGATCTACCCATTTAATTTGAACTGTTTCATCAATCTTAAACCTTATAACTGAAGTCCTCCCTTGGGATATGAATGTTTCTATTCCCTCTTTTGAAAGACTTCTGTGTCTATTATCATGTTTTGGAGGTAATCCTTTCTTTTTTTGTTTTTCTCTTAATTCAGAAATTTCATCTTCTGTTGTAAAGCACCTATATGCAGCTCCACACTCTAGTAGCTTTTTGATATAACTTTTATGAATCGAAATTCTGTCACTTTGCTTAATGGGTTCTTCATCCCATTTAAGTCCAAGCCATTTCAATCCTTCTAATATATTTATTGTATATTCAGATTTAGATCTTAGAAAATCTGTATCTTCTATTCTGATAAGAAATTTTCCGCCTATTTTTTGTGCATACAACCAGTTGAATAATGCTGTTCGCGCTGTCCCAATATGAAATAAACCCGTAGGACTTGGGGCTAGTCTTAAACGTTTTTCCAAATTTTTTTTAGAAAAAACGGGACCGACGGGATTCGAACCCGCAACTTCCGCCGTGACAGGGCGGTGCTCTAACCAGTTGAACTACGGTCCCAGAGTTTTGTTCTAAATTTATTTAGAACTCCATCATTAAAATTATCAGATCATAATACTTAATTTATGGTGTTGTAATAAAAAAAATTTTTAATTTGAGGATTTACAGAAATAGTTAGTTTCACAGCTGCCTTAATATAAACAACTGTTTATTTTTGAGGTCTAAAACCAGCAGGTTCTATCAACCTAACTTGGTTGCCTCTTGCGGTAAATTCTCTGCCCTGGTCACTTTGTACGACAACTCTCCCACCAGACTTGACTCTGATGACTCTTGCACGAACCCATCCTAAAGCAGCTGATTCGAGGACTTTAACTACGTCCCCAGGTTGAAGATCTAACTCCATCTTATCAAAAAATGATTTACATAATGTTGATCAAACGCGTCGTGGAGGACTTGAACCCCCGACATCAGGTTTTGGAGACCTGCGTTCTACCAACTGAACTAACGACGCTTCATAAATGATTATAAGCGCCTTTGTGACCAATAAGTTGGTTAGTTTACAACTTTATCGATCAAAGCGTTGTTTTACGCGAGTAGCTTTTCCTACCCTATCTCTCAGATAGAATAACTTAGCTCTCCTTACTTTACCTCTACGTTCAACTTTTAGAGAGGCAACCTGTGGACTATGTAGCATAAATACTCTTTCAACACCTATACCCTGAAAAATTCTTCTAACTGTAATAGTCTGGTTGATACCTCCATGCCTTTTTGCTATGACAACACCTTCATAAGGTTGCACTCTTTCTTTATTACCTTCTGTAATTTTTACTCCAACTTTAACAGTGTCGCCAACATAAATTTCAGGTAATTCTTTTTTTAATTGTTCATCCTCAAATTCCTTAATAAGGTTGGATGCGCTTAAGGTTTGCGTAGTTTCAGAAACCATTTTTTTTTCTTTTTGTTCAACTGTTACATCTACTGATGCGTCAGCTTTAGTAACGGTTTCTAATTCCTTCTCTTGTTTCTCTTTGGCCATTTTGGTCTTTTTTATCCTACAAGTTTAATATCTTAACCTTTTGACTCACCTTTAGTAACCTTTTTGGTAAATGAAATTGATTTTGAAAACATTTGGAATCCCGTTATGAGCATCCATAAAACCCCAAGGGAATTCAATATTACGTATATTAGTTCTCCATTATCTCCAAGCCATTCGCCCTCATGTAGAGACATTAACCAATGAACTTGTTCTCTAGAGTAGCCTAATATATCTTTTGAAACCCTATAAATAAGGCCCGTAATCGAAGATACAAATAATGGAAGAAAAACCCAAGGCGCCAAAGCCTTATGAAATTGCCTAGAATTAAATAAAATTTTCATTTTTGTTTCTTTCCCATTGTTATTGATAGATTTAAGATAGCCAAGCCCAAAATGGCTATTTTGAAGATATTTACCTAATACCATTATTTATTCCAATGAGACATTTTGCAGATCTTTTGTTAAATAAAAATAATTCCAAGGCTAATGATCAAGTTCCTTTTATTCAGAGGAGAAGAGGAATTGAAATAAAGTCTTCACGTGAAATAAATTTGATGAAAAAATCTAGCAGGATTGTAGCAACTGTTTTGAGGGAAATTAATGAATTAATTGAACCTGGAATGAGCACAAAAGATTTAGATGATTTCGCAGAAAAGAGGATAAAAAGTTTTGGAGCTGTTCCAAGTTTTAAGGGCTACCATGGATTTCCTTCTAGTATTTGTTCTAGTATTAATAATGAGGTAGTTCATGGAATACCAAATAAAAATAAGATAATTAAAAATGGTGACTTAGTTAAAATTGATACAGGAGCATATTTAGATGGTTTTCATGGGGATAGTTGTATATCAATTTGTGTGGGAGAAGTTAGTGCAAAGGCTAAAAATCTTAGCGATATAGCTTATCAAGCATTGTACGCAGGACTTTCGAAAATCAAAGCAGGGAATACACTTCTAGATGTGGCTGGGGAAATCGAAGATACTGTTTTAAAAAATGGATTTAGTGTTGTTGAAGACTATACGGGACATGGAGTTGGAAGAAATCTTCATGAAGAACCATCGGTATTTAATTTTCGGACTAAAGAGTTGCCCAATGTCGTTCTTCGTGAGGGAATGACATTAGCTGTGGAACCCATCGTTAATGAAGGGACTAAATTTTGCAAAACATTAAATGACAGATGGACCGTAATAACAAAAGATGGAAAATTATCGGCCCAATGGGAGCATACAATAGTTGTTTTAAAAGATGGTATTGAAATATTGACAGATAGAGATTTCTAGACACTAAGGTTTGTACTTATATATTATTTTGCAATACAAAAAATTAAAAAATTCTTTCACTGGGAAAAGTAGGTAAGTTAGAGGGTTTGGACTAATTATTATTAAATAGTTTTTTGAATTAGCTAAATCATAAATTTTTTCAGAAACAAATTTTGGACTCATTATTCCAATAGGATTTAGTTCTGATTTAAAGGGGCCTAGAATGATTTTTTTTATTATTAATTTTTTCTTTGTATTTTTGTCCAAAAGATTTTTTTTGAAAGAAACTAATTTACCAATTAGGGATTTACTAATCTCATATGAGGGATTTAGGGCTGGTAATATTTCTGCTTCAGAGGTGTTTATCCAAATTTCTTTTTTTATAAGTGAATCATTGCTTAGAGCAACATCTTCAAATAAATTTAAAAATTTGAATTGGCTTAATGCATTTATTTCTATCGAGTTTTCATAATTGGAATTTTCTCTACTCAAATCATAGATACCATGGTTCAAAATTAAAATATCTATCTTTTCTAATTGTTTTTTTAAAGACGACTCCTTCCCACATTTCCAGTTAATCCATTCATTTGGAGATTCAAGATTTGTTTCATATTGAGTTTTTCTATGAGTAAATCCAATCACTTTATACCCTTTTTTACGAAACAACTTTGTTAACTCTTTCCCTAGCGCACCTGAGGCTCCGGTAATTCCTACAGTTTTTTCGTTTTTGGTTGAATTTATCATTTTGCTTGATTTTTATGAGATACCAATGAATTAAAATAAATTTACCAAAAAAAAATTTATTTATTTTTTATTTGATTAAAACTCATAAATAAATATTTGTTTAGTTCTGAAAAAAATATTATCTTAAACCTATTGATAAATATTTTTACTAATTATGAGCGATATATTATTAATTGGTTCATGTGAGCCATTTAGTGGTAAGTCTGCAATGGTTCTTGGGATAGCAAAAAAACTTTTACAGAAGAAAAAAAAAGTACGCATTGGAAAACCATTAGCAACATGTATTGAACTTACTAACCTTCCCTCAATGTCTTATGAAGGATTAATAGATGATGATGTTAAGTTTATTGGATCTACATTAAATATCGAAGAGGAGAATTTAATTTCCTCAGTAGGATTACTGGATAATATATCAGCTGAAAAAAGAATCTTTAATAAAGACTTATTCCCAGGAAAAGGTTTTGATCAGATTGAAGGATTGGTTAATGATGATTTTGAAGGCCTGAATATTTTAGAGGCAGCTGGAAGTCTTCATGAAGGTATGATTTATGGCTTAAGTCTCCCACAATTAGCTAAGGATTTAGATGCGAAAGTTTTAATTGTGAATCTATGGGAAGATTGTAAAAGTGTGGATGCATTACTTGATGCGAAAAAACAATTAGGAGAGAAATTGGCCGGAGTTGTATTGAACGGGGTTTTGCCACAAGAAGTCGAAAAAGTCAAAAATGAAATAATACCTTCTCTTAAAGATTTGGATATTGAAGTGTTTGGTGTAATGCCTAAATCACCACTTCTTAGAAGTGTCACCGTCGGAGAGCTTGTAAGAAGACTAGATGCCCAAGTAATTTGTTGCCCTGAAAAAGATCAATTGCTTGTTGAAACATTAAGTATTGGAGCAATGGGGGTGAATTCTGCAATGGAATTTTTCAGGAGAAGAAGAAATATGGCTGTAGTTACTGGAGCTGATAGAACTGATATCCAACTCGCTGCTTTGGAGGCTTCGACTCAATGCCTAATTTTAACTGGTATAGGAGATCCCTTGTCACAATTGATTCATAGAGCGGAGGAATTGGAGGTGCCAATTTTGAAAGTGGAATTAGATACTCTTTCCTCCGTTGAAATTATTGAACAAGCCTTTGGTCATGTCAGAATACATGAATCAATTAAAGCTTCTTATGCTATTCAATTAGTTCAAGAGAATGTAAATCTAGAAAGAATTCTCGAAAAGATAGATTTTCCCTGCAATTTTTCAGATAAATGCTAATTTCAAATATAGGAACTATATTATTTTGAGTCGCTCTTTAGATCTACCAGCCACTGAAGGCGTTGATGCCTTAGCTCAAGAACTTGCAAAACTCCAAGATAATGGGAAAAGGAGAATTGCTTTTTTGGGCAGCAGGCACGTACCAGTTGTCGATATCCACTTAATTGAGTTGATAGCAAGGTCGTTAGCAGAGGAAGGACATAATATACTTACATCTGGATCACAAGGTGTCAATGCGGCTGTTATTCGAGCTGTCTTAGATATTAATCCATCATTATTAACTGTCTTATTACCACAAAGTCTTGATAGACAAATACCCGAAATAAAAGATCAACTCGAAAGGGTTTTGCATTTGGTTGAAAAAAGTGAAAATGATGAATTACCTTTGCCACTTGCAAGCAGTCTTTGTAATCAAGAAATTATTACTAGGTGCGATCAATTAATATGCTTTGCCTTTCACGATAGTGAAACTTTGTTAAATAGTTGTAGATGCGCGGAAGAAATGGGGAAAGTGGTTAGTTTGTTATTTTTTGATTAAATAAATCCATTTCCCCTTATTAAAAGATGATTTATGCTAATAATATTTAGCTATTAATAATTTACTATGGCAGAAAGTTTTTCATTTGATGTAGTTTCTGATTTTGATAGACAGGAATTGGTCAATACTTTGGATCAAGTAAAAAGGGAAATTTCTCAGCGTTACGATCTGAAAGGAACAGACACTTCAGTTGATTTAGATAAAGAAAATATTTTTATAATCACCAATAGCGAATTAACCTTAAATGCTGTTAATGACGTAATTAGACAAAAAGCAATAAAAAGAAAATTATCTTTAAAAATATTTGACTACGGTGAAATTGAAATGGTTAGTGGTAATAGAGTAAAACAGATAATTTTATTAAAACAAGGAATTAAACAAGAAATCGCAAAAAAAATCAGTAAAAATATTAGAGATCAAATTAAGAAAATTAATGTCAGTATCAATGGAGAAACACTCAGAGTTGCAAGTAAGAGCAAAAATGATCTTCAATTAGCAATTAAGCTTGTTAGTGAGTTGGAAGAGTCTTTGAACATTCCTCTAAAAGCTAATAACTTTAGATAAGATATTTAGCAAGAATATTTTTATTGTATGAAAGATTATTCAGAATCTCTCATTAAATCATTGAGTAAGAAAGTAAAAGAATATCCTCGCTTTTCAAAAGAAGAAATTGAGAAATTTTGTTGGATGGCGGTACATGAGCATAAGCATGGTGTTTTACCCTCTGAATATGACATAAGAGAAATAGATGAGGATCTTTATTTAGAACTTTTGCAAGAATTTAAAAAAAATATCTAGTAAATAGTATTTAAATTTTAATCCACAATTATTAAAAAAATATTTTAATTAAATAGCTTATTAATGCACTAATTAGTCTATTTAAATATGATTAATTAAAAGAAAAAATTTAATGTCAACATCTTTTAAAAATGTAACACCAACAGGTCCAGGTGGGACAGCAACATTATTAATTGTATTGTCTTTTACTGGCTTTCTTTTGCTCACCCAATCTCTCTTTGTTGTCCCTTCTGGACAAGTTGCAGTTGTTACAACATTAGGGAAAGTAAGTGGCCCCTCTAGGAGAGCTGGTTTAAACTTTAAACTTCCATTTGTTCAGTCTGTTTATCCATTTGATATAAAAACTCAGGTTCAACCCGAAAAATTTGAAACTTTAACTAAAGATCTTCAAGTGATTAGGGCTACAGCTACCGTAAAGTACTCAGTAAAACCTAATGAAGCAGGAAGGATCTTTGCCACAATTGCAAGCAGAAATAGCGATGTTTATCAAAAAATTGTTCAGCCATCTTTGCTTAAAGCTTTAAAATCCGTGTTTTCTCAATATGAGTTAGAAACGATTGCTACTGAATTTGCGGTAATCTCTGAAAAAGTAGGGGATACTGTTGCAAAAGAACTAAATTCATTCGATTATGTAGATGTTAAAAGTTTAGATCTTACTGGATTAGAAATTGCTGAGGAATATAGAGCTGCGATTGAACAAAAGCAAATAGCAGGTCAGCAATTATTAAGAGCAAAGACAGAAGTTGAAATTGCTGAACAAGAAGCACTTAGATATGAGACATTAAATAGAAGTCTCGATGATCAGGTACTTTTCAAATTATTTCTCGACAAATGGGATGGTAGCACACAAGTTGTTCCTGGCCTACCAGGTTCAGAAGGCGGAAGTCCCCCAGTAATAGTTGGTGGTAAAAGATAATTTTTTAAAAAATATTACTTCTTTATTATTTTAATCATTTACATTTTTTTCTTTTAGTTAAAAAAAAGTGAATGATTATTTTTTTATTGCATTAAAAGATTCGTCAAAAGCCTCGATAGTTTTATCAATTTCTTCTTCGCTGTGAGCTAGAGATGTGAAACCAGCTTCGAAGGGACTTGGCGCCAGGTAAATTCCTCGTCTAAGCATTTCTCTATGCAACTTACCAAAAAGTTCGGCGTCGTTTGTTTTGGCTTCATCAAAGTTCCTGACTGGACCATCACATAAGAAGAAACCAAACATTGCGCTTACACTTCCACCGTTGATAGCGATACCGTTATTTTCTGCAGACTGAATTATCCCTTCAATTAATCTTGAGGTTGTTGAATCAAGTTTATCGTATGTCCCATCTTGTTTAAGTAGTTCAAGAGTTTTTATTCCAGCAGTCATTGCAAGAGGATTACCGCTCAAAGTACCTGCCTGGTAAACTGGCCCTGAAGGAGCTACCATTGACATTATTTCTTTCTTGCCTCCATAAGCTCCAACAGGTAGGCCTCCTCCAATTACTTTCCCAAGGGTGGTTAAATCAGGAGTAACCCCAAACTTTTCTTGAGCGCCTCCATAACTTATTCTGAATCCAGTCATTACTTCATCAAAAACTAATAAGGAGCCATTCTCAGTGGTTAATTCTCTTAATCCTTCTAAGAATCCAGGCTCTGGAGTAATAAATCCAGCATTACCTACAATAGGCTCGAGTATAACTCCCGAAATGGCGTCAGGATTTTCTGAAAATAATTTTTTTACTGCTTCAAGATCATTGTAGGGAGCAGTAAGTGTGTTGGCAGTTGTTGACCGCGGAACACCAGGAGAATCAGGTAAACCTAGAGTGGCAACACCTGATCCTGCTTTAACCAAAAACATATCTGCGTGACCGTGATAGCAACCGTCAAATTTAATAACTTTATCTCTTCCAGTAAATGCTCGCATAAGTCTCAAAACAGCCATGCATGCTTCTGTTCCACTATTAACAAATCTGACCATTTCAACAGATGGGACTGCATCAATTACCATTTCAGCAAGTTGGTTTTCTAGGACGCATGGAGCGCCAAAGCTCGTTCCTTTTTCGAGTGCTTCCTGTAATGCCGTTGTTACTTCAGGGTGGGCATGTCCACATATAGCAGGCCCCCAACTTCCTATGTAGTCAATATATCTATTTCCATCAATATCCCAAGCAAAGGGACCTTTGACTCTATCAAAAACAATTGGCTGGCCTCCTACAGACTTAAAAGCTCTTACTGGAGAGCTAACTCCTCCTGGCATTAGTTGTTGGGCTGCAGAGAAAATTTCTTCTGATTTGGTGTAATTTAATATGTCAGTCACAATTTAGGTAAATGATGTTTTGAGAAAAATCTTGTCATGTTCTAAGTTAGAAATAAGTAAAAATTTTGTCAATCAAGTTGAAATTCTACATTATGATATTTTTATTGCGATAGTTTGGATTGTAAATTGTTAATTTTCAAGAAATCATGATAATAAACGATTTTATTTTAGATAACTCTTTATTAATAGGCGTTTTCAAGCATTAAAAAAATTCAATTTATTTTTTTTATATTTCGAAGAAATTATCCTCATCCTCAAAAAAATCTATATTTATTTCGTTTAAGTTAAGATCTATCATTACTGGGACATGATCACTTGGACGCAAATTACCTCTAGGTGAGCTGTCTATGACACAACTTTTAAGTTTTGAAGACAGTTCTTTGCTGATATATATATGGTCTATTCTCCAACCTTTATTTAATTCAAAGGCGTTGTTACGGTAATCCCACCAACTCCAATGACCAGTATTTTGTTCAAAAATCCTGAACGAATCTATAAATCTTTTCCCCACAACATTATTTAGTGCATTTCTCTCTATCTCAGATGTCATTATTCCTCCTTCATATTTCTTTGGATCATGAATATCCAAGTTAGATGGAGCAATATTAAAATCACCCAAAAGACAAATTAATTCTCCTTTTTTTTCTTGCTCATCCAAAAATGAAGCTAAACAATTTAACCAATTAATTTTGTATTGGAATTTACTAGATTCTAGAGAAGATCCGTTTGGCACATAGACATTAATAATTTTAATACCATTAATATCAGCAGAGATCAATCTTTTTTGATCTAAGAAAATTTCGAAATTTTGATTAGAGTCGTCACAACCGTAGAATCCTTTTTTAACATTTTCTGGCTTTATTTTAGAAATAATAGCAACACCATTGTATGACTTTTGTCCATAGACTTCTACTGAGTATCCTAATTTTTCAAAAGGTTTAACAGGGAAACTATCGTCCATCACTTTCGTTTCCTGCAAACATAGAATATCGGGATTGGTTTGATTAATCCAATCTATTATTTGCGAAAGTCTGGTTCTTATCGAGTTAACATTCCAAGTTGCTATTAACAAATTTCTACCAAATTATGTAAAATTAAAGTAGCAAAAAATTTTGACTTTGAAGAATTTTGAAATTAAATAAAATGAAAAACTATTTTTGCAAAAGCCTATATAAATCGATAACTTCTTTAATTTTTTTTACTTTATTAATTTCCTTAAAAAGTGACTACCTTAATGCTGAATATACATTTGAAGAATTAGAAATCGATACCTCAACTAAAAATGAAGATGATAGTTCAGCTCTTCCAACTAATCCTTTTGAACTTGTGGAAATGATTAGAAGGCAAAATAGTATGAATGATGCGACTAATCCTTCTGATGCAATTGATGATGCGTTAAAGTCTTTTAATAGTTTGGAGGAAAATTAAGAAATTTAATACGATAAATTATTATTTTCAAATTTTCATATGTTAAAAAACCCTATCCCAAAAGTTACTAACAAATTACAGCACAGAGCAATCGGTATTATTAATGGTAAATTCACTCCTATTAGTAGTGAGCAATTAAATAGAGGCTTTTTAATTGATAATAAAGACGAAAAAATTGAAACAGTAGTGCTAGGAAAAGCATTATCACTTTTAAAAAAGCACATTGATTTAAAGAAAAGTTATTATTGGATTGTTTATCCAAAGAATAAAAATACTCAAAACTTGCATTTACAGGTTGCAGGCATCTGGGATCCCTATCAACTAAATGATTTCCCTAATGATTCTTCAAAAACTAACTTCTCAAAATTATTAGAAGAATTAGATCTAAAAGATAACTATTTTTCTGTTAGAGGAGAATTAGTTTTTGTCAACACTAAAAAGAAAGAATTTGTTATTAAAATCTGCCCAGCTATAAAGTCAAAAAATTTAAAAAATAAAAATTTTAAATTAGTCATAAAAGGAGATCTTTCTCTTGAACTTCTGCATAGCTTTGTGAGTTTAGATATCAACAGAGATGGAAATTCTTTGCAATTAATAAATTACGAAGTGATTGAAAAAAATCTTTCTAAATATAATTAGAATGAAAGGTTAATTTCCACCGTAATTTTACCAGTTAAGAAATTCTTTGATTTATGGATGATGTTTTAATTGAATGTTCTCCTGGTATCTCTGGAGATATGTTGTTAGGAGCATTTTATGATTTAGGGGTGCCTAAAAAAGTTATTGAACAGCCTCTTATTGATCTTGGATTAAAGGATCTATATCAACTAAACTTTAAAGAATCAAAAAGTTGTACAATCCGAGGCATCAAGGCAAAGGTTGAGAGTATTGATTGTAGTCCTATCGAAAGAACTTGGAGAAGTATTAAGGAACTTATTTTAAATGGCCACTTAGAAGATAAATTAAAAAAAATAATTTATGAAGTATTTGAATCTTTAGCAATTGCGGAAGGAAAAGTTCATGGCATTAAATCTGATAATGTTCATTTTCATGAAATTGGAGCTATAGATTCATTGGTAGATATCATTGGAGTATGTGCTGCATTGAATTACTTAAATCCAAAGAGGGTTTATTGTAATGAACCAATGTTGGGGAAAGGTTTTGTTCAAACTGAACATGGAAAATTATCTGTACCACCTCCAGCTGTAATAGAGCTAATAAGACAAAAAAACATTAAGGTTTTATCAAGCCTTGACTCAATAGAGGGTGAACTTTCAACACCAACTGGCATTTCTTTACTTGTAAATTTAGTCGACTATCATGAAACTCCTTCAAAATATTCTATTAATTCTTATGGAGTAGGCATTGGTAACTTAGAATTCCCATTCCCCAATTTGGTAAGAGTTTATAAAATTTCTTCATTTGAAGATTCTTCTATTGTTGTTAATGCACAAATCAGTCCAAAGTGTGAAGAGATATCTATTCAAGAAGCATGGATTGATGATCAAACACCCGAAGATGTATCTAATTTTGTGGAGAAACTGAGGATTGAGGGAGCTTACGACGTTTCCTATCAAGCTATCAATATGAAAAAGAATAGAATTGGATTTTCTATACAAGCAATCTTGCCAGTAGAGAAAAAAGAATATTTTAGGAGATTATGGTTTGATTATTCCAGCACTATTGGGGTTCGTGAAAGGAACCAATCTAGGTGGATATTACTCAGACGTAGAGGAGAATGTTCAACGAATTTTGGAAATATAAAAGTTAAACAAACTTTGAAACCAGATGGATCAATAAATATGAAACCAGAAAATGATGAGGTTTTGAGATTAAAATTAAAGCATAAAATATCAGCTTACGAAATAAGAAAAATAATAAAAGAGTCAAGTAAAAAATTTAAAGCATTTGAAAACTGGAAATGAGATTTAATATAAGTAATCAACGATATTTGAAATTACTTAAAACAATTAATTTTGGGGGTTTAAAAAGTATTTTCTTTATTTCAAGCTTGTCATATTTTTGTATCTATTTTTTTCATAATATTGATCAAATTTCTTTTGAGATCAATTTAGAAAGAAATGGAATTAATCTATCTTTATCATTTTTATTTTGCGTTTTAAGTATTTATCTGAACGCTTATGCATGGAAATATATCATTAAATGGTTAGGGAACGAATTTAAAGGTAATAATATAGTTTCTTTTTATGTTTTAACAAATATTCTTAAATATGTTCCAGGAGGGATGTGGCATTTTGTTGAAAGATTTAATTTTATAAAAAAAATAAGTAACCCTCAGATTGCTTTGTATTCGACACTCATAGAACCTTATTTTATGTTGACTGGATCTTTTCTCTTAGCATCAATGGGATTAATTTTTTCACCATTTTATTTTTTTTTAATTTTTCCTTTAATATTCTTAAATAGGAAATTTATTTTTTTGATATTTAAAATATTAGGATCTCTTAAGGGGAAAGTTCTTGAGGTTTTGAGACTTCCAAATTCAAAGGGCCAATTTGAAGAGAGAATAAATATTGTTTCTTTTTTCCCTTCTAAAGCTTTATTTCTTGAAATTGGTTTTGTTTTATCTAAATTTATTGGTTTTTATATTTGCTTAAATACTTTTTATACAAGTAATACCGTGAACATCATATTTTTATTAGTAATCTTTTCTTTGTCATGGTCAATAGGCTTGGTAGTCCCAGCAGCTCCTGGAGGAGTTGGCGTTTTTGAGGCTTGCCTCCTATTATTTGTTGGCAAAAGTATTCCAGAAAATATAATTCTCATAAGCTTAGTTTATTTTAGGGTTATATCTACCTCGGCAGATTTGTTGTTAAGCTTACCTTTTTTAATAAGAAAAGTGTCTAAAAGAATTTAGTTTTTTTTCTCTAAACTTGGTATCAATGTAATTGATGCAATAAGGCCTAAAGTCATGATAAGAATGGCCGGTAATATTGCCTCTACCATTCTTTCATCTCCAGCATATTGATATATTCTCACAGATAATGTATCGAAATCGAATGGTCTTAAAATAAAGGTTATGGGTAATTCTTTTATCGTGTCAACAAAAACTAAAAGTGATCCTACGAATATTGGTCCTTGGAGAAGAGGCAGATGAATTTTTTTGATGATTCCCAGCCAATTCTCTCCTAGTCCAAGTGCTGCCTCATCAAGACTAGGAGAAATTCTCTCAAGACTTGAATCAATAGACCCCTTAGAGATAGTTAGAAATCGGACAAGATAACCCCAAATTAGTAAGCAAATAGCAATAAAATTAAATTTTGAAGAAGAAATGCTTATTAAAGATAAAGCTAAAACAGTGCCTGGGATTGCGTAACCTATTCCCGCAAGATTTGTTATTAGTCCTATTAATAAGCTTTTATTTGGGCGTCTGGCTAAGGAAATTATTAAGGAGAATAGCATCGCTATTAATGCAGTTAAAAGTCCTAGACTTATGGTCCTTAATGATAGGCTAAGTAATTCTATAGATAACCCTTTTTGAATTAGATCTAAATTTAGTAGAACCCAAAAACATGGAATCCCAAAAGAGAAAATTGGAGGAAATAAAGATATGATTATTGCTAAAAAAGCTCTAGTTTTTTTTAATTCCCATCCTTGAGAATCTTTTGATGCAGGATTTTCACTCCACCTCTTTGATTTTCTTCTTGATAACTTTTCGAAAATAATTAAAGTAAAAATCATTAATAAGGCTACCAATGATAATCCAATAGCACTTTTTGGATTACCCTCAATTATCCAATTTTCAGCTATACCAGTAGAAATACTAGGTATGTTTAATAATGCAAATGTACCTAACTCATTCATTACTTCCATACACATTAAACTTATTCCTGTTATTAGTGCAGGGAACGCCATTGGGAAAGCGATTTTAAAGAAGCTCCTCCAAGGCCCTACTCCCAATCCTCTACTAGCATTGATTTGATTAACTCCAAATTTATTAAAACTTTCGTTAGCAAGAATGAATACATATGGATAAGTAGAAATTGAAAGTATTAATACCCCCCACCATAAACCAGTTACTTGATACCCAAAAATACTTCCTAAATCCTGCAAAATAGCTGTTATTAGATATGCTGGGGCAGCTAGTGGAACTAGCTGACAAATACGGAGAACTTTTCTAAACTTAAAATCACAATTTGAAAGTAGCCATCCATTCAAAGTTCCTAACCCGCCACCAAAAAAACTTGTCATTATTAGAACTTTTAAAGTACCTAATACCTCTTCTCTTCCTGCAATACCTAATGAAAAATTTCCACCAATAATGTAATCAATTCCCTCTAGAAGAAAATTGGAAATTGGAATGATTACTAAGAGTGAAACAATAAACGCAGTGAAATAAAGAAAATTTAATTCTGTTAATGTTTTTTTTAACCCTTTAATGCGTATTTTCAAAAATTAATTAAATCCTAATATGAACTCTAATCTGAATTAAATCTACATGATGACAGTTGATTTTTAATAGTTTGGTGATCTAAGTTTTTCCCAATTAAGACTATCTTGTTAGATTTTTCTTTTGTCCATTCCTCATCATCTAGAGAAAATCGCTTTCCAGATAGGTGAAAAATATGTTTTCTTTCACTTTCCATAAACCATAATATTCCTTTTGCTCTAAATACATTTTGTGAGATTTGATTATCTAAGAAATATTGAAACTTCCTTAAGGAAAATGGTTCAAATGTCTCATAAGAAACCGAGGTAAAACCCTCGATATTATTGATCAAATCGTGGGAATGAGAAGAGTGATCGTGGGAATGAGAAGAGTGATCGTGGGAATGAGAAGAGTGATCATGGGAATGAGAAGAGTGATCGTGGGAATTTTGTTCTACATTTTTTTTGTTTTTCTCGAATTCAAAAGTATCTGTCTCAAATAGACCCACACTCATTATTGTATGTAATGCAACTTCACTATTAGTTGATCTCAAAATCCTTGGTTCTTTTTTTATTTTATTTATAAACTCTTCTATTTTCTTTAATTGTTTTTCATTTACTAAATCAGATTTATTTAGAAGAAGGATATCTCCGTATAAAATTTGAGAATAGGCGACACTTGTATTATTAATTTCAAAATCAAAATTTTCTCCATCAATGACTGTGATTATCGAATCTAATCTTACTTTTTCTCTCAGATCACCAGCCGCAAAAGTCATGGCTACTGGTAATGGATCTGCTAATCCAGTTGTTTCAACAATCAAATAGTCTAATTTTTCAGCTCTTTTTAAAACTTTAGATACGGTATTTAATAATTCGCCATTAATAGAGCAACATATACATCCATTATTTAATTCGATCATATCTTCTGAGCCTTCTATTATTAATTCATTATCAATTCCGATTTCTCCAAATTCGTTGACTAAAACAGCTGTTTTAATACCAACTTGATTTTTTAAAATATGATTCAGAAGTGTAGTTTTGCCAGAACCTAAAAATCCACTAATGATAGTAACTGGCAATAAATTTTTAGACATTTTGACTAGTTGAAAAAAAGTTTATATTTTATAGATCGAAAATTTTGTTGATTTCCGAAGCTAATGTTTGATCCAGATTTGTAATACCTCCTAGATCATGTGTATTTAATTTAATTATTACTTTTGCATAAACATTCTCCCAGTTAGGATGATGATTATATTTTTCACAGATTAAAGCGACCTTAGTCATGAAAGAAAAGGCTTCAACAAAATTAGCGAAATTAAATTCTCTTTGGATTTGTTTAGATTTAATTTCCCAGCCAGGTATCTTGACAACTAATTCATTCAATTCTTCATCTTGCAAAATGTAGGGTTCCATTAAATAAGAAATCTGACTTATTACATTATAAATAACTTACTTTTTCTCACCAATTATATGTACATTTATGTTTCTTTCCTTTTGATCAAATCGATGTTCCCATAAATAAACTGCTTGCCATGTGCCCAGCATAATTTTCCCGTCTTGAAAACTCAAAGATAAACAAGTGTTTGTTAGGGATGTTTTAATATGTGCTGGCATATCGTCAGCCCCCTCTTGATAATGTTTATAGGATATTTCTTCTCTATCCTTTGATAAGGTTAAGTAGGATTCATAGGGAACTATCGATTGCATATACTTTTTTAGGTCTCTTAGCACATTTGGATCTGCGTTTTCATTAATAGTTAAACTGCAACTTGTATGAAGTGAAGTTAAATTTAAAATTCCGGAATGAAAATTATTTTTTTCAATACATAAATTTAAATCATATGTGATATCAATAAAACCCTCGCCATGGGTTAAGAATTTTAATTTTGAAAATATTTGTTCCATTTAAGGTAAAACTTAATTAATCAATATCCTATTATGGATAAGATGTATGTTTTACTGCAGACATTAAAATTTTTATCTTAAAATAAATTTAATTTCCATTTAAATCTTTGGCTGAAACTCATTGGAATAAATTGGGTGCTTACCTTAAAGAAACACAAATATTAGGTTCAATCCAAAATACACTTTATTGGGATCAGAATACTGGAATGCCAAAGAAAGGTGCTTCTTGGAGGTCTGAACAACTTACTCATATTGCAAAAGTATTGCATGAAAGAAATTCTTCTGAGGAATTTTCTAATTTAATACAATCTGCTAAAAATGAACTAGTAGATATTGAACGAAATTCCGATAACCAACTTTTCATAAAAGATAAAGAGAGAAATATTAGTCTTTTATTGAAGGAATTCAATAGAGAAAGAAATTTAGATCCCCAATTAGTTGAGTCTCTAGCAAAGGCAAAATCTAAAGGATATGAAAGCTGGCAAGAAGCTAAGGAAAAATCAGATTTTAAAATTTTTCTCCCTTTCTTTGAAGAATTAGTCAAATTGCGGATTGAAGAGGCAAAACAAATATCAGATCAATATTCACCATGGGAAACTTTAGCCCAACCCTTTGAGCCTGAATTAACTTTAAAGTGGCTGAATAAAATGTTTCAGCCTTTGAAAGATACTCTCCCAGAATTGATTAGAGGGATTAATAAATCTAAGAAATATCACTGGGATTTGAGTCCAGAATCTCAACATAATTTATGTTCTCAATTACTTGATGAGTTTGGGAGAGATAAAGATCAAGTTGTTGTTGGTAAATCTCCCCATCCTTTTTCGATTACATTAGGGCCTAATGATTACAGGATTACGACAAGAATTGTTGAAGGTGAACCATTATCAAGTTTTTTAGCAACTGCGCATGAGTGGGGGCATTCTATTTATGAGCAGGGGTTGCCATCTCAAAGTCATCAATGGTTTGCTTGGCCTTTAGGTCAAGCAACCTCTATGGGTATTCATGAAAGTCAATCTTTATTTTGGGAAAATAGAATAGTTAAATCCAAATCTTTTTCAAAAAGATTTTTTAACAAATTTGTTTCGGCTGGATGTTCTCTTGATAATTATTTAGAACTGTGGAAATCTATTAATCATTTGGAAGCAGGATTAAATAGGGTTGAAGCGGATGAATTGACTTATGGCTTACACATATTAATAAGAACTGAACTTGAAATAGATTTAATTGAAAGAGGGTTACCTGCTGAAGATATTCCAACAGAATGGAATAAAAGATATGATGAACTCCTAGGAATTAAACCATCTAATGATTCAGAAGGTTGTCTTCAAGATGTTCATTGGAGTGAAGGGGCGTTTGGATATTTCCCCTCATATTTGTTAGGACATGTTATAAGTGCGCAAATATCTTCTCAAATGGAAAGAGATATAGGTTTGATTGACAACTTAATTGAAAATGGTGAATATCAAAAGATCATCTTTTGGTTAAAAAATAATATACATAAATATGGCAGATCAGTTAATTGTATGGAGTTGGTAAAAGATGTAACTAATGAAGAACTATCGCCAAACTATTTTATTAATCATTTAAGGTCTAAAATAAATGATTTTTGCTGAAACATTACTTTTAAAAAATTTGGTTAGGTGTGAGGATGTAAGATAAAACAAAAATAATTTCTTGATGGCAAATCTAAATCAGCCCCCAAGCAGGGTTACCCCAAATTTATTGCACATACTAAATGCTTTCACTGACAGCTCAAATACAATAATAAATACTATTGTTGAATTGAACTCCAATACCATAAATAAATATGAATTAATTACAGAAACTGGCCATCTTAAACTTGATAGGGTAGGTTATTCATCACTTGCTTATCCCTTTGCTTATGGATGTATTCCAAGGACATGGGATGAAGATGGAGATCCGCTTGATGTAGAAATTGTTGGGGTAACTGAGCCATTGATACCCGGATCTATTGTGGAAGCAAGGATTATTGGGGTGATGAAATTTGATGATGGTGGAGAGGTTGATGATAAGGTAATAGCGGTTCTCGCAGATGATAAAAGAATGGATCATATCTCAAGTTATGAAGACCTTGGAGATCATTGGTTAAAAGAAACAAAGTATTATTGGGAGCACTACAAAGATCTAAAAAAACCAGGAACATGTACTGTTAATGGTTTTTTTGGGATAGAAGAAGCTGTTAAAGTGATTAAAGATTGTGAAGAGAGATACAAAAAAGAAATTGATCCTAAATTAGTAAATTAACTAATTTTATTTTTCTCTAAATTTTTCAAATATTTCGCTTAGTATTTCTTCGGCACCTTGCTGCTTTAATTTTTTAGCTAGTTCTTTGCCTACTTCTTTGGGATCATTAATATTGCCAATATATTGATCTTTAATAAGCCTTTCTCCATCAAGAGATGCAACCATACCAGTAAGGCAAAGTTGTTCATTCTGAATTTTACTATTCACACCTATTGGGACTTGGCATCCACCTTCAAGCTCTCTTAAAAAAGCCCTTTCTGCTAGACATCTTTGACTGGTGGGTTTATCTTCTAAGATATTTATAATTTCTAAAACTTTTTTATCATCAGATTTACATTCAATGCCTAGTGCTCCTTGGCCAACGGCATGAAGGGAAACTTCACTTGGGATAATTTGGTGAATTCTTGATTCAAAGCCTAATCTCTTTAAACCAGCGGCCGCAAGAATTATACAATCAAATTCTCCTGCATCTAATTTTTCAATTCTTGTAATAACATTACCCCTGATATCTTTGAAAACAAGATGTGGGTACTTATTTCTTAATTGTGCAAGTCTTCTTAGGGAGCTTGTTCCAACAATCGAACCTTCAGGTAAGGTTTCTAATTTATAACAGTCATTTTTTTTGTTTACTACTAAAGCATCTGCAGGATCCTCCCTTTTTGTAATGCATCCTAATTTAAGGCCATTGGGCAAATTGGTTGGTAAATCTTTTAGAGAATGTACTGCTATATCTGCATGTCCTACGAGCATTTGTGCTTCAAGTTCTTTTGTAAATAAACCTTTGTCGCCTATTTTTGCTAAGGCTACATCAAGGATTTTGTCACCTTGAGTTGCCATGGCTTCTATTGATACCTCTAAATTGGGAATATTCCTTTCTAGTTGATCTTTAACCCATAAAGTTTGAACCATTGCTAGTTTACTTCTTCTACTAGCTATTTTTAGCTTAAGATTAGTCATTAAATATTATTTTGAGTTTGAATTAGAAATTAAGTCGAATTTATTTTAAGCTATTATTTTGCCAGTTTTTAAAGCTAATTATTATACTTAACTCTTTTTATTTTATATATTCTTTTAAAACCCCATTTCGATTTGGATGTCTAAGTTTTCTTAGGGCTTTTGCCTCTATTTGTCTAATTCTTTCTCTCGTCACATCAAAAATCTGGCCAATTTCTTCAAGAGTTTTCATTCTTCCATCATCAATTCCATATCTCAATCTGAGAACATCTCTTTCTCTTGGACTAAGAGTGGCTAATACTCCTTCCAAATCTTCTCTTAGTAAAGTTTTAGAAACATCTTGCTCTGGATTTTCTATATCAGCCTCTATAAAGTCTCCTAGTCTTGAGTCTTCTTCTTTCCCTATTGGAGTTTCTAAAGAAATAGGAAGTTGCGCACTTTTAGCTATAAATCTTAATTTTTCGATTGTCATTTCCATACTCTCAGCGATTTCTTCTTCACTAGGTTTCCTGCCAAATTCTTGGCTAAGAACTTTTGTGGTTTTTTTAATTCTGGATATTGTCTCGTATAAGTGAACTGGTAATCTAATAGTTCTACTTTGATCCGCAATTGCTCTTGTAATGGCTTGGCGAATCCACCAAGTTGCATATGTAGAGAACTTATAACCTTTTTCATGGTCGAATTTTTCTGCTGCCCTAATTAGACCCAAACTTCCTTCTTGGATTAAATCTTGAAATGATAAACCTCTGTTCATATATTTTTTAGCAATGGAAACAACTAATCTTAAATTTGATTGAACCATTTTTTCTTTAGCCCTCCGCCCTAAGAGAAGTCTTCTTCTAAATTTGGGAAGAGGCATATCTATTAACTCGGCCCATTCTCTTACAGATGGGAAATGTCCTTTTTCTGACTCATATTGAGTTGCTAGCTCTTCTAATTGGAGTAAGTCAGCAATTTTTCTTGCAAGCTCAATTTCTTCATCTGGTCTTAAAAGTCTAATTCTTCCAATTTCTTGGAGATAAACTCTTATTGAATCTTCAGTGTAGATACCTTTTGGCCCAAGTTTTATATTCCCGAGCCCTTTATCTTCTTCAGAATCACTAAATTCATTATTATTATTATTTTCAATATTGCTTTCGTTTAACTCAGCAGATGTCTGTAAAGTTTGATTATTTTTATTACTATCTTCTTCAACTACTGTTTCTAAATTTGTATTAATTTTTTTATTGATCTTTTTTTTTGAACTAGGCTTGGAATTCTTTGATTCTGCTGCGACTGGACACATAATTGACTCCTTTCTACGGTGAATTTAACTAGATAAAATTTTATTTAGGGCTAATTTGAACATTTAGTAGTAAAGTACCCTTAATGTTTAAAAAACTTTTTCACAAAATGAGAATAAGAAAAGTTTTCTAAATTGTTGAAAAATTTAAATAGTGCTATAGATTACCTAAAGTAAAAAGTCTTGGGATTTCTCAGACAGGCAGATCATTTTTGAATTTTCAGTCAATGATCAGAGCTTCATGTCTCCCTTAAGAGCAGGATACTTACAATGTGCAAAAAACACTTTGTGGAATGTTCAACAATCCAATACTAAGAAAAAGTTTTGAAGCCGGCAAGTAATCAGTTATTAAATATCTCCTATAAATTGGAAATTTTGCTTGATATAGGTAGTAGTAATGAAAGCTTTTACTATTTAGATGGAAATAATCTTGGAGTAGAAGTTGGAGATATTGTAAGTGTGAGACTAAGGGGGAGATTATTGAATGGGTTGGTGATCTCCACAAAAGACTTTTCGACAATTAATAATGATGAATCAAATATTACTGGAGGAAAAAGCATAAGATATTTGTTTGTTGAAAGTATTTTGCAGAAAAAAATAATTGATGAATCTTGGAGAGAATTGATAGACTCCTTAGCCTCTTTTTATATGGTTAGTAATTTAAAAATGTTTAAAACTGCATTTCCTCCTGGCTGGATTGGTAAATATAAAAATTTCTCTAAAGGTTTAAAAGATCAAATATGGATTGAAACTAAAAAAGAATTTGATATTAAGAAAAATGGATTAACCAAAAAAGAATTTTTTTTAATGGATACCTTATCTAAAAAAGGTAATTGGCAAAGTGAATTAATAAAGTCTGGTTTTAATTACACTTTAATTAACTCAATGGTCAGTAAAAATTATCTTGCTAAATCTAAAAGAAAAAAAAATATGAATAGTAAATTAAACTCCTTTGTAAAAGATCATATCGCAACGCAAAAACCAAATCTTACAAATGAGCAAAAAATTGCATTTCAAGAATTTGAAATAATGAAACCAGGAGATGCATTACTTCTTTGGGGCGAAACAGGTTCAGGTAAAACAGAAGTGTATATGAGAATTGCTGAAGATCAATTTTTTAAGAAAAAAAGTTGTTTGATATTAGCCCCAGAAATTGGATTAATTCCTCAACTTATCGATAGGTTTAGTAGGCGATTTAATAATGTCGTTTACGAATATCACAGTAGTTGTTCTCCCGATCATAGAACTTTAGTTTGGAAGAAAATTATTACTGCTAATGAACCTTTAATAGTAATAGGTACAAGGTCGGCAGTTTTTCTTCCAATCAAAAATCTGGGATTAATAATAATGGATGAAGAGCATGATGTTTCTTATAAGCAAGATAGTCCTATGCCGTGCTATGACGCGAGAGAGATTGCTATTGAAATAGTAAAAAGGAATTCTGCAAAGTTAATTTTTGGGAGTGCAACCCCATCAATGAAGACTTGGAGAAAGTGTATTTTTGAAAGCAATTTTAAATTGGTAAGAATGATTCAAAGGATATCCAGGAATGAGACTCCTGAAATAAAAATTATTGATATGCGGGATGAGTTCAAGAAGGGCAATATGAAAATTTTTTCCAATGAATTATTACAATTGCTTCCTCAACTACGCTTAAAAAAAGAGCAAGCAATAATTTTGATCCCTAGGAGGGGGCATAGTGGATTTTTAAGTTGTAGAAATTGCGGATATTTAATAAATTGCCCAAACTGTGACGTGCCTTTATCAGTTCATCTCGGATCACAAGGGAAAAAATGGTTAAGGTGTCATTGGTGTAATCATAAATCAAGATTGATCAATCGTTGCCCAGATTGTCATTCAACTGCTTTCAAACCTTTTGGAATTGGTACGCAAAGGGTAATAGAGTTTTTAAATGAAGAATTTCCTGACTTAAGAGTACTTCGCTTTGATAGAGATACAACTTCAGGAAAGGACGGTCATAGAGATATTCTTTCAAAGTTTTCTAAAGGGGATGCTGATATTCTTGTCGGTACTCAGATGTTGGCAAAAGGTATTGACATCCCCAATATTACTCTTTCAGTAGTTATTGCAGCAGATGGGTTGCTTCATCGCCCAGATATTTCAGCAGAAGAAAAATCATTACAATTATTTTTGCAAGTAGCAGGAAGGGCTGGCAGGGCACAAAAAAAAGGGAAAGTAATTTTTCAAACATATAAACCTAACCACCCGGTGATTTCGTATCTTCAAAAAAGAGATTATGAAAGATTCTTAATTGAAAACTCGAGATTGAGAAAGGATGCTAATTTATTTCCATTTTGCACAATTTGCCTACTTAAATTATCAGGTGAAAATTATGAATTAACTGAGTCAATTGCAATAAAATTAGCAAAATATCTACTCAGTTTTTGTGAGAAAAAGAACTGGAAATTAATTGGTCCTGCCCCTAGTTTAATATCTAAAGTCGGTAAAAAATTTAGATGGCAGATATTAATACATGGTCCTGAAGGAACAAAGATACCTTTACCTGATAGATCAATATTATGGAAACTTATTCCAAAAAATGTTTTTTTAACAATAGATGTTAATCCAGCAGAGTTGTAATTACTTTGATGGAAGTTGAGGTAAATCTGAACCTAATTTAAATCTATAGAATCTTAATAAATAAGCCAATATTATAATTATTAAAATAATAGATATCCCAATCAAGAGTTTGTTGAGGCTCCAGAAAGAAAATTCAAGACTATTTATCTGCCCTTGATTTAAATCCCAAATTATTAGATCTTTTGTGATTTTTAAATTTGAATTATTTTTATCGGTATGGATAGCTTTATTAGGGTGAATAATTTTGAAAATGAGTTCTAAATTATCAATGCCGTTAATAGAATTTAGATCCAAATCTAACCTGTAAAAGTATTTTTTAAAAAAAATGAAGTTTTTTTGAATAGTATTAATTTCTATATTTGTTGATTCTCCTGCTAACTCTCCAGCTGTATTTTGCGTGATTTTAAGAACTTGCTTTGTATCCTCTAAATTGAGGTTTTTATGTTTCAAAGAAAAGGTTGATTCGTCTTGTTCAATTTCTGCTTCAGGAAAAATATCTTTCATCTTCTCTTCAAATTTTAATTGCCAAGGAAATTTCTTTATGTATTTACTCTCTATCACTAAATTATTAGTTATTGAATCAAGTTCACTAAGATCAAGGGTATCCTCAATTTTTACGCAGCCACTTAAAAGTGGAATTAATAACAATAGTATTAAAAAAATGATCAGGGAAAACCCTTTCTGAAAGGGTTTTGTTTCACCAGTTGGTGTCTCAGTTACATTAATAAATTTTTTTTTCTTCAATACTTCTCTTTTTTTGCGCAGTGAGTCAAGAGATTTTTTATTGAGTGATGGGTCGCTTTCAAACTGTACGTTCCAATTTTCTGGCTTTTTAATGTCAGGAGAGTCTATAACTTCCATCAAATATTTTGCATTTTCTCTCGTTTTATTATCGTAAGATTTTAGAAGTTCTTTACAAAACTTTTTAGCCTCCTCCCTTTTATTGATACCACATAGAGCAGTAATTAAGATTGTTCTTAAATTTACTCCCTCTTTGCTTGATAAAGGAAATGATTCGATTATGGGCAAAAGAAATTCAATGCAATAATGATACTCACCTTTAGCCAAAGCAAGTTCTACTTTTTCTAAAACTTGCTCATAAGTTTTCATGGGTTAGGCGACTATCATTGTACCTATTCCGGAATTTGTAAAAATCTCAAGAAGTAATGAATGTTCTATTCTTCCATCAATTATGTGAGCTGCTTTGACTCCTTGGGCTAAAGCTCTTATACAGCATTCTGTCTTTGGAATCATACCTTCAGTCACAATTTTTTTATCAATAAAATCTCTTGCCTCTTTGAGATTAGTTTTTTCAACAAGACTATTTTTGTTATCTTTTT
The DNA here is from genome assembly GCA_902571355.1 of uncultured Synechococcaceae cyanobacterium. Classification (GTDB taxonomy): domain Bacteria; phylum Cyanobacteriota; class Cyanobacteriia; order PCC-6307; family Cyanobiaceae; genus Prochlorococcus_A. Next base: position 29,447 of record CACGBL010000013.1, read on the forward strand.
CTTTTAAAATCCCTTGAGTATCAGTAAGAAGAATGAGTTTTTCTGCATTTATTGCAGCAGCAATTTCTCCAGCAACAAAATCTGCATTAATGTTATGGGAAATACCCTCCAAGGTTGATCCAATGCTAGAAATAATTGGGATATATCCTTTAGAAATAAGAGGATCTAATATTTCAGGATTGATTTTTGTAACCTCTCCCACTAACCCATGGCTACCATCTCCTAGTTCCCTAGATTGAATTAAGTTGCCATCAAGACCTGATATTCCCACAGCTAAAGATCCAGTTTTATTAATCCCTTTTACAATTTGTTTGTTAACTCTACCCATTAGAACCATCTCGACAATTTCCATTGTTTTTTGATCAGTAATTCTTAATCCATTTTCGAATTTAGGAGATATTTCTAATTTCTTTAACCAGTTATTAATCTCTGGTCCACCTCCATGAATTACTATCGGACAAACCCCAACGGTTGATAAAAGTGCAATGTCTCTAAAAAAAGCATTTTTTAAATTATCATTCTCCATAACAGAACCACCATACTTGATAACAATTTTTCTACCTGAGAAACTTTGTATATATGGAAGTGCTTCGCTTAATATTGATACTCTTTGAGAATCATTCATTATTAAAATTCATTAAAACTTGATTGAATTGAGAAATTTGGTTTTTACAAATATATCCCTATATTCAATAAAAGAGAATAAAATCAAATTCTTTTTTATTATCGTCGATAATAAATTCTGATTCAAGACCTTTGACGAAAAACCTGTTTAATCTTTCTTGTTTTTCAATCCATCTTTCTAAAGGGACAGCGTTTGATTCGAAACGCATTCTGAGACCATTTTTTTCTTCCTTTGTAATTTCTTCAATTTCTTTTAATTGAGGGGGGTTATCCTCGTCCCACAAATTTAAAGATTCTAATGACGATTCAAGATGAGCTTTTATCCCATACCTCCATCTTGTAACATCTTTAACTAATGCTGTTAGTTCTTTTGGTCTATTAAATTTATTTGTAGCAAAATTTGTCTTGTCAAATAACTCTACAGGAGGTATTTCGGAAGTCTTTAAGCCTAAGCCAATTAGGAAAATAGGTACTCCATAAAAAAAAGTAGGAACACTTAAATTCACTGAGTCTGTAAAATAAGCAGTCATTCCAACAAAAGCTAATATACCCCCAGCGGTTACGATTAAGTTTCCAGGCGATAAGTATTTCTTCATTTTGATTTAGTAGAATGAGTTGTAAATGGGCTAACAAGTATTATGCAAGATCCTAATACTGCAAATCAAGGAGATTTAATTTTTAAACTTGATCAAGATAGAGCATGGCTACTAGAAAATCTTGATAAGGGTAAATGGCCAGAAATCAGAAGCGAACTTGCCGCGCTTGAAAGAAAAATAAGCAAATTAATTATAAGTGTTCAAGAAAATAATGTTGATATTTGATTTAAAAAGGTATTTCGTCAACTTCAGGTACTAAAGGTGAACTATCCCAACTAGATTTTTTGGTAGTTTCTTTATTTTCAAATGACTCATTATTTTCTTTTTGATCAGAATTAAAAACGTCAACTGGCGATATTTGATGAATCTTTGAAGCTGTTAGTTCTGGTTGCTTTTCTTTTGTTCCGTCTTTTCTAGTGACAGAATTCATCTTTAGACGTCCCTCAATAACAATATTTTGCCCCTCCTTTAGTTCATCTACCATTTCTTGGGCAATATTTCCCCATCCTATGATCTTGAGATCTCTAGTTGGATCTTCACTACGTAATCCTTTAAAATTAACAATCATTTCTGCAATTGGAGTTTGGTTTTCTTTGGTATACCTCATTTGGGGAGCGCTATTAATTACCGCCTGAATTAAACAATGATTCATTACTTACTATTTAATTAAAGACATACTGATGCAGAATCAAGAAAATTGCTATAAAAATGTTTGGATCCTATCAGGGACTTCGGATGGACCTGTAATAGCTAATAGGCTTCTTGAACTTAATTATTCAGTCTTTGCAAGTGTTTTAACTTATAAAGCAGGGCAAGCTTACATTGAAAATCCAAAGTTACATATCATTACGGGTAAATTAAAAAATAAAGATCAAATAATTAATTTCATAAATAAAAATAAAATCTCATGCGTTGTCGATGCTACTCATCCTTTTGCCGTAATAATTTCTAAAAATCTTAATAATGCATGTAAAGAGATTAATATACCTCTCTTACTATTTGAGAGGAAATCTTTAATAAATAATACTAATAATTTTTTTTATATTGATGATTTAAAGGCCATGAATAACGTTGATATAGAAAATAAGAATATTCTTCTGGCAATAGGATCAAGATTACTTAACGATACAGCTAATTATTATATGAATTGTAAAGCAAATGTATTTACAAGGGTACTTCCAACTCATGAGAGTATAACTAAAGCTTTGGGATCATGTATTAAAAATTCAAACATAGCGATACTTGAACCGAGTAGAAATAAAAAAAGCATTTTAGAAAAAAAACTTTGTGATTTTTGGGAGATAGATTATGTTCTATGTAGAGAATCTGGAAGTTATTCTCAGAAAAACTGGGAGAGTATAGTTTCTGGCAGTAAAATGAAGTTATTTTTGGTTAAAAGGCCGAAAGTTAAAAATGATTATTCTTACTCTTTTGATCAATATCACAATTTGATAAATTACATAATTAAAAAATATTGATGTTTAATTCATTATGGAAGTATTAGTTATGACAACAACTGAATCAAGTAAGGCAAATGCTTTGCGAATGGCTAAATTACTAATACAAAATGAACTTGCAGCTTGTGTTTCGATAAAGCAAATTTTTTCAATTTATAAGTGGGATGATGATATTGAAGAAAATAAAGAGTTTGAAATTACAATAAAAAGTAAAATAGAATTTAAAGAACATTTACTTGAATTCTTAAATAAAAATTCCACATATGATGTCCCTCAAATTATTTACAAAAAATTCCATGCTGAGATGAAATATTATGATTGGTTGAATAAGACTATTTGATTAAAT
>CACGBL010000014.1:0-29979 GCA_902571355.1 uncultured Synechococcaceae cyanobacterium
AAATCGTCTTTAAAATTTATCTGTCCTATAACTACAGCCATATCACTATCGTTCTCTATTAAGTCTTTATCGCTTAGTGCTCTATTAGATTTTAACTGGCTTAAAAATTCAACCGATTCAAGTAAATTTGACTTGCCAATACCATTGCAACCAAGAACAATTGCTCTTTGTTCTTTTAGATCAATTTCAAAACTTTTATGGTTCCGAAAATTTTTAATTTTTAATTTATTTAAAAAAATTTTTTTTGTGCATTCACTAATTAAATTAGCTAAATTTAAAATATTTAGATTTTCTTTAAAGAAATTGAAAAATTAAAGGGCATGTAGCTCAGTTGGATAGAGCATCAGATTCCGGTTCTGAGAGTCGGGGGTTCGAATCCCTCCATGCTCGTAAAGTGATTTTTTAAAGTTTATATCCCATTACTCTTATTCCATTTGGATCTAGTATGAATCCATTTTCCTCTAAACTTATAAAAGAAGATACTGGAGCCTGTACAGAAATACTACATCCAGGCATTTCTCTATTTATTTTCTCAAGAGTTACTTGAAGCAATATTGAATAATAAAGTTGCTGATTATTGCCTGGCAATGCACTTAAATTCCATAAGTTAGCATTTAATCCCTTGTCGGACGTAATCCTTACAAAGCCATATAATTTATTTTTCAATTCATTCTGTATGGTAAAAAAGAAATTACTTTTCTGAATAGCCTCAGAAAGAGGTTTAATTGGAAATGTCTCACAACCACAATTCGCTAAAAGTTTGTTAACTTCTTTAGCTAGTGGGATTTGAGAAGAGTTAACAAAATAACCTTCTGGAAGAACAAGTTTTTTGTTAGAAAAATATTGCAATTATCAACCTGTATTTCTCATGCCAGCTGCTATCCCATTAATAGTTAAAAGTGCTCCCCTCAATAGTTCACTTCTGCTGTAAGCTCTTCTAGATTCATCTTTATCCATAACAAATTCGCTTATTGGGGGTTGTCTGGTCTGGTCTCTTAATCTTCTTAGAAGTGAAACTTGCAAAAACCCTAATGGAATAATTGTCTTATTTCTCAAGCTTACTGATGATTTCAAGTCTCTATCAGATTCTAAGAGCTTATTTTTACCAGTAATTTCAAGTATTAAAGATTTTGTAAGATTATATTCTTTAGAAATTACTTCAAAAATATCATCAAAAGAATGTTTATTTTCTTTACTACCAAGAGTATCAACATAATATCTAGCAACTTCCAAATCCACCTTAGATAATGTCATTTCTACCTTAGATATTAGCATCCTAAAAAATGGCCATCTTTGATGCAGAACTCTTAATAGTTCAATTTGTTGAGGATCAGAATTTAATTCAGATGACAATGCAGTACCGACTCCAAACCAGCTTGGCAAAAGAAATCTACTTTGTGTCCAACCAAACACCCATGGAATAGCTCTTAAACTTGATAAATCTTTTGCACCTTTTTTTCTTCTAGCAGGCCTACTAGATATCTGTAATTTACTTATTTCTTCTATTGGAGTTACCTCTTGAAAGAAATTTAACAAATCTGGGTTCTCATGCACTAATTTTCTGTAATGAGACCTTGATGTTTCTGCCAGCCTAGACATTAATTGATTCCATTCTGGAGTAGCATCAAGTCTATTATTAACCAAACTATTTTGAATTACCGCTGTAGTAACAGTCTCAAGATTGTACAAAGCTAGTTCGGGAAGACTATATTTAGAAGCTAAAACTTCACCTTGTTCTGTTATTTTTATTCGCCCTTTTAAAGTGCCGCTTGGTTGAGCCAATATTGCCTGATAGGCTGGTCCTCCTCCTCTTCCTACAGAACCACCTCTTCCATGAAAAAGTCTTAGCAATATGTTATTTCTACTTGAGAGATTTTGAAGAGCTATTTGGGCTCTATGAATTTCCCAGTTACTAGAAACAAACCCCGAATCTTTATTGCTATCAGAATATCCAAGCATTAATTCTTGGAGAGGTTTAAAAGATTCTCCTACTTTTGGCAATAACGATCTATAGAAATCTAATTTAAACAACTTTTCCATTACCTCTGGTGCTCTTTTAAGGTCTTCCACAGTTTCAAAAAGAGGAACAACTAATAATTTTGACTTTTGTGAATTTTGATCAAGGAGTCCCATTTCTTTGGCCAGCAAGAGAACTTCAAGCAAATCAGATGCACTATGACTCATCGAAATTACATAAGAATGGCAAATGCGACTTCCAAATTCTTGCTGTAGTCTCTTGACCATTTTAAAAACTGAAAAGGTTTCTTCTGTGGTTTTTGTCCAGTTAACGTCAGATGGAATTAAAGGCCTTTTTGTATTTAATTCGTCTATAAGCCATTTAATTTTCTCTTCCTCAGACATTTGGTCATATTGAACAGATAAATCAAGATGATTTGTAAGCTCTTGTATAGCATCACTATGCCTTGTACTCTCTTGACGAATATCTAAACTTGCCAAAGAAAATCCAAAAATATGAACTTGAGTAAGTAAGTTGTTTACAGATTCACAAGTTAAATCTGTACTAATCAAGCTATTTTTAATTAGTTCGAGATCATAAGTAAATTCGTTTACTGACTTGTAATATAAGTTTTCAACTTTATCTAGATTTTTGTTATCTATTTCTCCTTCTAAAGCAAATTTCCACCCACTTTCAGCTAATAAATTGTTTCTTTCTTGTGTTAATCTTAATTTTTCTAAAATATAGCTTAATTTCAATCTGTAGGGCTCTGACCTATACCTCGTAGCTCTAGCTTCATATATTTCAGGGAACTTAACCCTATCAGTTTCGAGTGACTCTAATAGAGAGGAACTGACTTGACTCCATTGCATCGAGACACTTAATTGATCTCTAAGATGTGACGTCGCTATAATATACCTTTCCAACATCAACTGTCTTTGGTAGCAAGCAGTTCTCCATGTTATCTCAGGAGTGACCGATGGATTACCGTCCCTATCAGAGCCTACCCAAGAACCGAAGTTACAAAAAGATTCAGAGGGCATCTGAACATCTGGATAATTTTCGGTGAGTGCTTCAGCGATTCTACCCCGCAATTGAGGCATCGCATTAAATAAAACTTGCTGAAAATAATGTAGAGCATAATCAACCTCGTCTAAAACTGAAGGTTTAAATTGATGCAATTCATCTGTTCTCCACCAAAGTCTTACTTCCTCTTTTAATTGGTTTTTTAGAGAATTTTTTTCTTCTTTTGTTAGAAATTGCTCAATCTGTATTTTTTTTAACAAATTTGCTACTCTTGTTTGCTTATGTCTAATCGTATGTCTTACGATCTCGGTCGGATGTGCAGTAAAAACTAAACGAATATCCATTTCCTGCAATAACTCCTCTAATTTTCCTGGTGGTACATTTAATTTCCTCAGCCTATAAAATAATTCTCTAAAAGTTACTGGAGCATTTTGCCTAGCCAATGCTGGAGCAAAAGGATCAAGATTATCGGGCGATTTTTGAACATCCTTATTGGTAAAGCTTTGAATATATCTATCTTCCTCAACTCTTTGTTCCAAAATATTCACGAGTTGAAAATACAATGAAAACGCTCTTGCTGCTGCTATGGATTCTGCTAAATCCATAGAATTTATAATATTAACTATTTCATTTTTAAAAGTTTTTGAACTATCGCCATCAATTTGTTTTGAATAACTTAATTCTTTAAGTTGTATCAATCTCTCTGCTTGATCATCTGGACATTCTTCTCTAAGCACAGATTCCCAGAGATCTTCAATGAGAAGACGATTTTTATCAAGTGGATCATTGTTACTTATCAAATCCACATTATTTTTTATCTGTCGAATAGATTCCATATAATCATTATGTCACAAGTAAAAATATTCAGATCAAAGTTTATTTAAATAATCAAACATACTTGGACTCACTCCTAATCATATCTTCGATAGAAATTTTCATTATCTGCTCAATAGAAAGACCTTTTTCATGTTGATTTATCCATTTCATAGATTGATTGCCTTCTTCAAGCACTTTATAGATAGGATTTAAAAGATGTTTCATACCATAATCTTCTGCTGTGGATGACAAATCTGATAATAAGTTTTGAATCCATTCTCTGCAAATAACTTTTTTGCCATCTTGCCAGTGAATTAACTCTGAATTCAGACTATCTTTAGCAGCATTAATTTCATTTTGATCACATATTTCTGACAACTCATCCATAGAAAAAATACTAGCATTCATAGGATCTAAGGTATGTATATTTTCAAAAAGATTTAAAATCCTTAGTTCTATCATGGCCGTTATCCCTAAAAGTAGATTAATATCGTGAACAAAATCACAAATTCTTAATTCCAAACGATCAAGAATTAAAGGTCTTTGGGGACCATTTGGTCGGATTGACGACCAAAAATGCCTAATATTTTGCATTTTTTTATTAGATATATTTTCCTCTATCCAGTCGATATAAGAATTATGATTTACAAAAAAAGGTACCTTACTAGGTGTTTTAGGAAACTGGATCCATCTCTGAGAGTGATTATTCGTAATTTTATTATTTAAAAAAGGTGAACTAGCACTTAATGCTAGATATAGAGCAGCCTCAGATCTTATAAGCCTTATGGCTGTAAAAAGTTTATCTAAATCATCTATTCCTATGTTTATATGGACACTTGAAGTTGCAATAGATATTCCATAATTATCTTGAATAAATTGGTGATAGACGTTGTCAATATCCGATCTTTGAAATGTAATATCGTGTTTAAAACAAAGAGTGGATGAAGGAATGATTGTTAAATCTTTAGTATTGAGCCACTTCCTTAACTTTTTTCTTGGAGTTATTAATTTCTCGAATAAAAACTTGTAGTCTTTTTCAGGTGTTGTTATGTATTCAACATTTCTGTTATCTGGCTCTTTTACAAAATCAGAAAATTTTTTCTCAATATCAGCTGAAACACCAATATGAGAATCTAAAGAACCTGTAAAAAGTTCCACCTCAAAACCTTTATAAAGATTATCTTTACTCATTTATTTATTCAAACAGGCTAATGCTTTTAGTATCCCCTTCGCTTTATTAATTGTCTCTTGATATTCATTTTCAGGAAAAGAATCAGCGACTATTCCTGCTCCTGCTTGCACTGAAACATCATATTTCCCATCTCTTGAGGGTTTAACTATCATAGTTCTTATTGTAATGGCAGTATTTAAAGCACCATTGATATCAATAGATCCGTAAACACCAGCATAAGGTCCTCTAGCATCTTTTTCAAAGTGCTTAATCAATTGCATAGCTCTTATTTTTGGCGCACCAGTTACTGTCCCAGCTGGAAAAGATGCTTTTAGCAAATCCCACACATCAGCATTGTTTTTTAATATGCCCTCAACTTCACTAACTATATGCATAACATGTGAATATTTCTCAATAACCATTAAATCCTTGACCTTCACAGTACCAATTTCACAAACTCTTCCAAGATCGTTTCTCCCAAGATCAATTAGCATTACATGCTCAGCTACCTCTTTTGGATCTTTTAATAAATCCTTTTCTAGTTCTAAGTCTTGTTGATTATCAATACCTCTAGGTCTTGTGCCAGCTATTGGTCTTAAGCTTGCGACAATCTCGCTATTTTTATTTATTTTAGCTTTAACCATTACTTCAGGACTCGAACCTATCAGATACCATGAGCCAAAATCAAAAAATGACATGTATGGAGATGGATTAACCATCCTCAAACTTCTATATAAACTAAAGGGATCATTATTGACTTGAGTTTGAAATCTCTGACTTATAACTATTTGGAAGATATCTCCCTTTCTTATGTATTCTTTTGCTGAGATAACTGCATCCTCAAAATCTTTTTTCTTCCAATTACTTTCTAGATCTAAATTCAAATTCTCATTCTCATTCCAATCTAAAAACTCATTTTCTTTTAGAGGAATTCTCATTAAATTTCTAGTTTCCTGAATTTTTGAAATTGAGTTTAGATATAACTCTTCAATCGAAGACTCTTTAGAAGAAGTTGTATCTGCATAAACCACTGCAGTAATACATCTTTTTATTTGATCAAAAACAACTAATTGATCAAAAAACATCCAGGAACCATGCGGGATATTATTTTCTGGTATTTCATTTATTGGAACGCTTGGCTCTATTCGATTTATTAATTCATAACCCCAAGAGCCATATAACTGTCCAATTGATGGTAATTCTTCAAGCATGGTTGACTTATATTCCTTTGTCCAACTTTTTAAAATATCAAAAGGATCACCTTTATGTGTTTCAGTTTTGCCATTATTCCAAGTTTTAACTATTTCTTCTCCGTAACAAACGGCTTCCCAAAGAGGATTAGTAGCAACAATACTCCACCTACCCAAATTCTCCCCACCTTCAACAGATTCAAGAAAAACACCATGGGAATCTTTTGAAGATAATTTTAACCAAGTCGATAATGGAGTCTCTAAATCCGCTGGCCAAGTTTCAAAAATAGGTATAAAATTTTTACCTTCTTTGTAAGCCTTTAAAAAACTATCTTTATGTGAGCTGATCATATTAATAATGTCAGCCCAAATTATAATTATTTTCTTCTTTTATATCAACTTTAAGGAAGTTAATCAAAAGTATTCTTAGTTGTAAATTTCAAACCAGCCGGATTAGGATTCTCACCTATTCTTCTAGGATTATGCCCTACTTTCTCTCTGCCCTCATTCACTTTTTCAGGGAAAACACCATCCTTTGGGTGTAAAAATTCAATATCGCCACCTGGGAAAATTCGGTAGATTTTAAAATCTTCAATTCTTGGTTTGAAAGCTCTTAATTGTGTTCCTAATGCAAGGCATTGTTCTTTTCTTGCAAAGTACATTAAATTATCACCTTCATGCATTACCGCCGCTCCACCGGTGGGTAATTCAAATGCTTGTTCTTTTGAACTTTTCCATACAATTGCATATTTTTCTTCGGTTTCCGCTGAGTTTAATAAACCCCCAGTACTTCCTATATGCTTTGGAAATTGACCAACTAAAGTTTCAGTCATCCTAGATTTTGAGTTATTTCTTATAAGAAATTAGCATTCATATTTTGCAAAATTCAAAATTAATAGGAAATTTTCTACATTATTTAATATATGGAAAACTTTTTTGTCATTTTATTTTGAATCTGAAATCGGAAAAAATACTGTCAAACCTGTATCACGTCTTTGTGTCACATGCCCTCCTAAACTAGCTAACAACTTTTGAGTTGCATTTTGACTAAGTTGTAAACTTCCAGTTTGAGGGTTCCAATTTAAAACAGGTCCAATATCAGAACCGTTATCTTTTTTTAGAATTTCTTTTTGATTGTTATCTAATTTTTGAACTTTGAGTTGAAGTTTGAGTTTTTGACCAGCTGGTCTTAATTCTAAAATTAATGTACTTCCTTCTTTTAATCCTCTAGTATTTTTATCAATTAATCCTCTTAACATTAATTCTAATTTTTCCGAATCACTCAAAATTTGTGGAAGTTGATTGGGGATATCTATCTTCAAAGAAATACCACGTCGGTTTAATTGTTTATTCCATAAAGGAGCAAGCTTTTTGAAAATTTCGGCTAAATTAATTTTTGCCAAGTTATTCAATGATGGCACTTCATTACCAACTAATTCTGCTGCATTAAAGATTAAACCAAACCTATCAATTTGTTCATTACATTCATTATCTATTTGAATTAAACGATTTCTCATTGATTCATCCATTTTATATTTTTTTAAAGTAGAACTTATTAGGGTTCTTATTGTTGCCAAAGGAGTTCTTACTTCATGAGAAATTGCACGTAATAATTTTGCCTCAGTTATTTGCACATTTTTTTCATCATTTTTCACAGAATCCTGTATATTATGGACTGGTGTAATGTTTGCTAATTTTGCCGATAATATTGGCCAAAACAATTTTTCAAATTGATTATTAATATTAAGGTTACCTAAATTATTGATTGCATTACGAAATTTTACTCCTTCCTCATAATTTTCTTGATTTAATTTTGCATGCATTAATTCAATAGAAAGTTTAAGGCTTTCTTCATCACACTTGATTAATAGTATTTTCTTATCTTTTTCTCCTACAATTGATAATACGCATTGAAAATTTGGAGTGATTATCATCAAAAAAGGTTCATAGCCATCTTCCTGAGAAAGATTCAAGACCTTATAATTACTAACTAAATCAAAATCTTTTTTTATCTTTTCTGAATTATTGACTGGCAAAAAACCTGCATTCTCATTTTGAAAGTATGGAAACCCCTCAGGTGACCAAAGCCAACCATGAAGTTGATTTAACAATTTTTTATCATTAAAAGCTGGCAAAGGCGAGGCAACCCACATCCCCCCCTGTTTATAATTCTGAGAAAGGAAATCTTTTTGAATAACTTCTAAAGAAGCCCACCACATTCTTCTGGATGTATCATCGTCCACATATATGGTTTGAACTCCTTTAATCAAAAGCTCTTGAATTTTTTTTATAGTTATTTGTGGTTTCATCAACTTCTTAGTGATCTAGAACGTTTTAATATAGATAAAACAAATCCAATAGATATAAAATTAGTCACCAATGACGTTCGACCATAGCTCATAAAAGGAAGGGGAATCCCTGTAACTGGTCCTAATCCAATAGTCATAAATAAGTTAATAATTATTTGAAATAAAAAAGTTGAGGCTATTCCAACAACAATTAGAGATTCAAAGTTTGTCCTAGCAATTGTTGCAGTATTAATAAGTTTTTTAATCAAAAAAAAGAACAAAAATAAAACTAAAGCGCACCCCACGAATCCTAATTCTTCCCCTAAAGCACTGAATATAAAATCAGTATGTTGTTCAGGTATAAATTGCAAATTAGTCAGCTTACCTTGTAGCAAACCAGTCCCAAATAATCCTCCAGAACCAATTGCAATTTGACTCTGTATCAAATGATATCCGCCACCTAATGGATCTCTATTTGGATCTAAAAATAAAACTAATCTATCTTTTTGATATTCTTTTAAGCCATATTGCCACAAAATTGGTGTAAATTTTGCCACTAATAAATGGAACGAAATAGCGAGAGCAGAAAAAATAATTTTCTTTTTTGAAGATCTATAAGCAAGATATCCTATAAGTGGAATCCAGAGAATAAGAAGAGTTGGTAAGGTTAGATATAATATAGATGTGATAATACAAAATACTAATATCAAAATCCACTCTATAGGCATTTGCGACCAATAGAGCATCACACCTGTCAAAACAATTAAAACTAAAGAAGTACCTAAGTCCGGTTGAAAAAAAATTAATAACCAAGGAATAACAACTACTAATAAGGGCAATACTAAATCTCTTATCGTTAGAATTATTTTTTTTTCGAGTACTAAAGCAAGAGTTAATACAGTACTAAGTTTAGCTACCTCTGAAGGCTGAAAAGAAAAGATGCCCAGGTTTAGCCATCTTTGAGCTCCAGAAACTGAAATCCCAAAAAAATAAATTAGTAATAAGGATATTAAAGTACACAAATAAAATAAAACCACATACTTTCTAAGTCTCTCTAACGGTATATAAGAAATAAAAAATGCCAAGAAATAGCCTAAAAAACCAGTTAAGATATGTCCTAAATAGTTTGATACTAAAAATTCACCCTGAATACTTTTTATCAATAAACCCGAAATAATAACTAAAAACAAAGGAATTATAAGTAGCGGAGAAAATAAAAAACCTCTATTAAAGTTATCTTTTTTTTGTAAAAATCCTCTGTTATTTAATAAAGAAATTCTCTTAAACATCAATTAAGTATTAACAAATTGATTCTTAATTAATTGAGCTAAATTACCAAATACGACAGAACTTTCTTTATTGGGCTGGCTTATTGAGATTGGTACACCTTTATTACTATCATCAACGAGAGAGATTTCAATAGGAATTTGAGCTAATAATGGTAAGTCATTTTCGTTAGCTAATGTTTGTCCACCACCTTTACCAAAAATTTCATATTTTTTAGCTGGCATATCTGGTGGAATAAATACTGACATATTTTCTACAATTCCCAGTAAAGGTACTCCGAGTTGTTTAAACATTGCTAATCCCCTCCTTGCATCTTGCAAAGATACTTGTTGAGGAGTAGTGACAACTATAGCGCCAGAAATAGGCACAGATTGAGAAAGGGATATTTGAGCGTCTCCTGTTCCTGGAGGCAAATCAATAACCAAAAAATCAAGATTATTCCATTCAACTTGATATAAAAATTGTCTGATAATACTATTAAGCATTGGTCCCCTCCAAATAACTGGCTGACCTTCTTCTATGAGAAAACCCATTGATACCAATGAAATTCCATATTTATTTATTGGTATTAACCTTTGATCACTTCCACTACCTTCTGTAACCTTTGGATTCTGTTCGGCAACTCCCATCATTGAGGGAGTATTAGGTCCATATATATCCGCATCCAGCAAACCAGTTTTTAAGCCTAATTTAGCTAGAGAACAAGCGAGATTAACTGCAATGGTACTTTTTCCAACTCCACCTTTACCACTGCTAACAGCTATGATATGACGAATCCCATCAATCTTTTGCAACTCAGGAGGATTACTTTGATTTTGTGATTCTATTTTGGGAGGATTATTATCAATCTCTATTTGAACATCATCAATATCTTCAAAATTCAGTAGTACAACTCTAACCTCTTGTACAATTCTATCTCTCTGAGAATTTGCAAACGATGGTAATGATAATGTTACGATTACTCTCGGTATAGTTACTCTTACATTTTTAATCCAAGCTAATTCAATTACATTTTTCCGTGATCCAGCATCTAGAACTTTTTGTAAGGCAAAATTCGCATCTTCTATTGTGGTCATTAAATTTTTAAATATTTTGGCAGGATAGTCGACTGTTTAAAAGATTAAGAACTATGTCGAACTATCAAATAATAGGCAATAAGGACCCCCTAAGAGAAATTATAAAGAGAAACTTATAATTAACCAAAAAAAATTTTTTTCTTCAAGATTTACTAAATACATGTTGAAAGAACCTCCTAAAAACTCGAGAGAAAAAACTAAAAATCTCTTATTAACTCTACAAGACAAAATTTGTTCAGGACTTGAAAATGTAGATGGCAAAGGGAAATTTACAGAGGAATCCTGGCTAAGAGACGAAGGTGGAGGTGGAAGATCAAGAGTATTGAAAAATGGTTCTATTTTTGAGCAAGCAGGCGTAAATTTCTCGGAAGTACAGGGGAAAGAATTACCTCAATCTATAATCTCTCAAAGGCCCGAAGCAAAAGGTCATGAATGGTTTGCTACGGGAACTTCTATGGTTTTGCATCCTAAGAATCCTTATATTCCTACAGTTCATCTGAATTATAGATATTTCGAAGCTGGTCCTGTTTGGTGGTTTGGGGGAGGTGCAGACTTAACCCCTTTTTATCCTTATCTTTCTGATGTAAGGAATTTTCATAATGAGCATAAAAAAGCTTGTGAGAAAGTTAATCAAGATTTGCATAAAGTTTTCAAGCCATGGTGTGATGAATATTTCTTCTTGAAGCATAGAAATGAATCTAGAGGCATAGGAGGTATTTTTTATGATTATCAAGATGGTTCAGGCAATATTTATAGAGGAAATAATCAAAATGGAGAAGCATCAAAAGCTTCACAAAATATAAGCAGATCTAATTTAAATTGGGATGATTTATTTTCTTTAGCGGAAAACTGTGGGCAGGCATTCCTCCCTTCATATTTGCCCATTATTGAAAAAAGAGCTTCTCAAACATATTCATCGAAGGAAAGAGAATTCCAGCTATATCGAAGAGGTAGATATGTCGAATTCAATTTAGTTTGGGATAGAGGGACTATTTTTGGACTACAAACAAATGGCAGAACTGAATCTATATTAATGTCCTTACCGCCTTTAGCTAGATGGGAATATGGATATAAAGCTAAAAATGGTTCTCGAGAGGAATTTCTCACATCAATTTTTACAAAACCCCAAGATTGGTTAAATGATAAAGAGTTAGAGAAATTCTGTATAGAAAATAATATTTTTGATTAAAAATTATCGAATAAAATTTTTAAAGTATCTTAGTTAAATAGGTGTTTTAAATAAAGAACCGTCACTTTTCAATTGAAGTTTTTCTCCGAGTTCATTTTCTAAAGAGATTAATTCATCCCTATGGGCTCTAAGTCTCATAAAAGTTGAATCATTTTCATTTTCGTTGATCAACCTTAATTCAAATTTCTCCTCTCTTTCTGATTTTTTAAAATAAACAATTCCAGACAAAGGGCCACCAATTAATCCCAAAAGAATAGGCCACCAACCTAATTCAGGATATATTTGAATAATTACTAATCCCAAAGCACAAGAACCAAAACCACCAAGAAAACCTAAAAAAATTGCTAAAAATTTACTAGAAACAACTTGACCCTTGAATATTAAAATTCTTTGTTCAAAATCTCCTCCTGTTTGCTTCCATCCCCTCAAATTAAGCCATTCACATAAACCATTTAAAACCTTAATTGGCTGCTGAGAAGATGAAATCTCAACGATGGTTGTTCTATCTTTACTGGAAGCCCTTAGAAAAAAAAATAATCCTATGGCCAAGAGAATTGTCAGCAATAATGTTGAATTTAAAGAATATGACATTAAATAATTTTTTCTAGTAAGTCGAGAATAAAATTAAAGTTTCATCATATTATAATTTTTTAGAATTATTCTGTAAAATGATCCTATTAGATGAAAATTCTTAATTAAATAAAATTTTAAGTAATATTCCTAATTTTAAATTACCTTAAATACTTATTAAAAATGACTATTGAAAATAAAAATATTGATTTTCTTTACAGCGATTTAACGATAGATTTATACAATCTTTACAAAAAATCATCCTACCTAGCTATTGACACTGAAGCAATGGGTTTAATTCATGGAAGAGATAGACTCTGTTTAGTACAAATATGCAATGAATTCAAAAGAACATCCTGTGTAAAAATCGAACTTAATACATCTTCTTCACCTTATTTAAAAGCACTTCTTGAAGATGACAAAATTACTAAAATATTTCACTATGCGAGATTTGATGTAGCAGCTCTAAAATGCAATCTTGAAATTAGTACAAAAAATATTTTTTGTACTAAAATTGCTAGTAAGTTGGCAAGAACTTATACAAATAAACACGGTTTAAAGGATTTAATTAATGAATTGTTAGGTATAGAACTGGACAAAAGCTCGCAAAGTAGTGATTGGGGTAGCAATGAAGATTTAACAAAAGATCAACTAGATTATGCAGCAAATGATGTTAGATTTTTAATTGAAGCTATGCATAAATTAAAAGTTATTTTAGAAAGAGAGAATAGATATGAATTAGCTCAAAAATGTTTCGAAACAGTTTCTGTACACGCTGAATTAGACATACTAAAATTCTCAAATATATTTGAACATTAAGAATCAATCTTCAGTTAAAAAATTATCTTCACCATCAATAGTTTCCATAAGCTTATCAAGTATTCTTGAAGAACTTAATTGATCTCCATCGTTTTTTTTACAAATTTTCAAAACATTTTGAGCTACTTGTATTTTTTCTTGAGTAGTTTTCGAGCCTTCTTTTGCAATTTGAATTTCTACTTTCTTTTTAGCAGAAGATAAGCTTATACTCATAAGTTTTGCAATCTCTGCACAAATTTTTAGATATTTCCGATCATTTATTGGATACATAAAGGAATTAATAAGCTAGTGCCATTTACTAAGATAACAAATGAAGGTTTATGGCATCTACGATTTTCTTACTTGCTCCAGATTCCCCCATTCTTTTTTTCCCAATTTTTGCTTGTTCTAATTTATCAACTTTTCCTTTCAAAAGTAAAAATAAACGTTTTAAAAGAATTTTTTTGTTCTTGCAAACTAAAACACTACCTCCCAATAATCTTGATTGCCTTTTTGCAAATGATTTTGTGAATTGTGGTCCAGACCCTGGTAGAGAAAGAGATGGAATTCCAAGGCCAGCAATTTGCTCTGTAGCAGTCCCTGCATTAGACAAGCCAACTTCTGCCATATTGGCCCATGAATTGAATTTACCTTTTCCAATCAATACGTATTGATCTTTCTTTTTCCATACTGAATCTTCCTCAATTAGAAATTTAACTTTCCTCTGTTTTATAAAACCATATTTGTTTAAATAATTTTGAATTTGAATCACATTCGCATTAATACTCAAAGGCAAAAGTATTACCAAATCCTTTGATAAATCAAAATCTTGCAAACAATTTAGAAAATTATCAAGATTTTTTAGAGCTTCAGGATATCTACTTCCAACTAATAAAATAATCCTTTTAAAAGAAATAATATTTGATATCTTATCATTTGTTGCATTAACAAAATCCATCATTGGATTACCCAAGTATTTTGCATCAATATTTTTTTTATTCAAATTATTAGCTGTAATTTTATCTCTCATAATTAAATTTTTACATCTTGGAGATTTCATTAAAAGCATTTCCCATGGATCCCATTCAGAACCTTTCAACTTATGATAAAAATCGCTTAAATCCCAACCTGGTCCACTACTCCAAGTATGATCACTTTTGGGAGTTCCAATGAAACTAAATTCGCATTCTGAACTCCAAGCGTAGAGTAATGGCAAGAAATCGCCCACTGCTATAATTTTGCAGTTATGTTTTGACTTCTGTTTTACAATTAGAAAATTTCTTAAATTATCGATTAAAAATCCTGCAAACAAATCAAGCACAAATCCCTTCAAACTTTGATTACTAAAACCTCCACTTGGCAGCTCTTTTAAATATCCTATTTTACGAAAATTCTTTGATTTTATGGAATTAAATACATCTCCATTTCCTACTAACGGCAAAACTTCAATATTTTTATTTTTTATTTTTTTTAGTAATCTTTTTATTATCTCTGATGCGATTACATCTTCTCCATGACCATTGCATATAAATAACAGAGAATGTGACACCTTACTGTTAAGATCATAAAAAGACTCAATCGAATCTTTTTCGGCGGCATGGCCAAGTGGTAAGGCAGAGGATTGCAAATCCTTTATCCCCAGTTCGAATCTGGGTGCCGCCTTATTTAATTTTTTTACGCATTTAATTATAAAGTTTTCTAAGAACTTCAATTTCAAATAAAGGGTATAAAGTTTCAATTTCTTATTGATATATAGAAAAATAATCTTTTCTTTATTATTGATAAATAATACCCGATATCTATTAATAAATAAAATTAAATTGATTTATTAATTATTTTCACAAGATTATTTATATAAAAATTTGAATTATTTTAGTAATCATTATCTGCTACACACATTCCTAAACATCTAACACCATTTGATGCAGTCCTTTTGCAGTGATTACATAAAATTGGATCTTTATCTGAAGTAAGTTTAATTTTTGAATTATTTTGGTCTTTTAAACTTATTAACTCTTGTGTTGAATCAAATAGAGTCATTCTTAGAATTATCACTCGGGTCGATACTAACAACAAGTGAAGCATTAGTGTTGGAAGAGGGTATATCCATAATTTTTACAGTTTCTTTAGGCTCATCAATCACTTGATTTTCTTCAGTACTCTCATCAACTGCACAAGCTTCAAGAGCCTCTCGAAGTAGTGAATCAAAAGTTGCCCCAGGCAATCTATGTCTAGCAACCTCAAGAAAAGTTCTCGGTAACGATTCAGATGCAGCATCTCGTAAAGCAGGATTATTTTTTCTATGTTCTTGTTCTTCTTCTATTGATTTAATAAACCTCAGTGTGACATCTCTTTTGGTGGAAGCTTTTATCATCGTATCGTTTTCCGGATTACTTACATTAGGTTCATTTTCAAGATCACTAAGTCTTTTTTCCAAACTATTTAAAACTTCGTTAGCTTCTTTACTAATATGCGCTAATTGACCATCGGACAAATTAGGTAAATCAGCGACAAAAACTTTCCCATGATCCCTTAGTGTCAAGAAAGTCGGTCTTGGGCCTTGAGCCTGTCTACCAATTGATTCAGAATTATTACCTATTGGTCTTTTTGGAGGTGTAGGGCCAGCTGAACTACGTCTACGTGTAATTCTTTGATTATTTGCAAAGGGCATTGAATAAAGGTTAAATCTTAATACTTAAACTTCCGATATAATTCGGCGGTAATTTTATTATATTACACCTAACTTTTTCATTTGGGTATAAAAAATAATTTTTTAAAACTCATTTAAAAATGATAAAAAAATTTAAGTTAAAATTTCTGGCAAAAATTTACTAATTGTTGAATCATTTTTTCGAACTATCTTTCCAATTTCCCAACTATCGATATCATAATCTTTACATATACTTAATATCGCGTCCTTAAATTTTTTATCAATAACTAAACAAAATCCTACTCCAAGATTGAAAGTATTCCAAAAATCTTTTTCAGGAATAGATCCCTTCTCTTTAAGGAATTTAAATAAATTAGGTATTTCCCAAGAACTGGTATTGATATAAGGAATAAAATCAGAAGGAATACATCTTGGTAAATTTTCTGGAATTCCTCCTCCAGTTATATGAGACATTGCTTTAATTTCAATATTTTCAGATAACATTTGGTTAATCACATTATTGTAAATTTTTGTAGGTTTCAATAACTCATCATAAAAATTTAAGTGAGAAACTTTTTCAAATTCTTTATCTATTTGATTATTATTTTGAATAATTTTTCTTACTAAACTAAAGCCGTTACTATGAACTCCATTACTTTTTAAAGCAATTATTAAGTCATTTTCAGAGACTTTTTTACCATTAATAAGCTTATCCTCATCAACTATTCCAACACAAAATCCTGCAAGATCATACTTATTTTTTGAATAAAATCCAGGCATTTCAGCAGTTTCTCCGCCGAGTAATGAGCAGTTATTTTCTCCGCAACCATGTGAAATTCCTTGAACAACCCTCAATAATTGTTTCTTATCAAGCTTACCAGTAGCAATATAATCCAGAAAAAATAAAGGTTTTGCACCACTAGTAATGATATCGTTGATGCACATAGCAACTAAATCAATACCAACCTCAAAGTGAAAGTTTTTACTTTGGGCTAATTCTAATTTTGTTCCAACACCATCAGTTCCTGAAACAAGAACTGGGTTTTTAAAACCATCGATAGGAATTCTAAACAAGCCTCCGAACCCGCCAATACCCTCAATCACATTAGATGTATGAGTTCCTTCAACTGCCTGTTTAATTTCGGAAACAAATTCTCGCCCAGCTTCTATATCAACACCTGAAGTTTTGTAATCCATGAAATAAAAATGATAGACTTTCCCTATATAGATATTCCTCCTAAGATTGTTTTTGTCCAGTAATTGTTTATCAAATAGATTTATTTTTTAAAAACAAAGTGAAGAAATTAATCATAAGGAAAACTGAAGAAATAGAAAATTGGAGGAGAAATATAAATAGTGAAATTAACTTTATTCCAACAATGGGAAATCTTCATAATGGACATATTAAACTAATATCAACAGCAAAAAATGACAATTCTAATGTTAATTTAGTAAGTATTTTTATTAATCCACTTCAATTTGATAACAAGTTAGATTTAGAGAATTACCCTAAAACAATTGATAATGATATAGAAATATCCTTTTCAAATGGCGCTGATGCCATCTTCATCCCAAGTAATGAAGATATATTTCCACCGAATAATAAAAATATTTGCTTCCTAAAAGCTCCAATAGAATTATCTTCTGCATTATGTGGATTAAATCGAATTGGACATTTTGATGGTGTTTGTACAGTAGTTTATAGATTACTTAATCTCATCAAGCCAAAAAATCTTTACTTAGGAGAAAAAGATTGGCAACAACTTTTAATTTTAAAAAATCTTGTCGTAAGAAAGAAATTAAATGTTGCTATTAAATCGGTTCCTACACAAAGGGATTTTGATGGAATTCCTTTAAGTTCACGAAATGTACATTTATCAAAAAACGAAAGAAAATTGATGAGGTTTTTTTCTAGTGAGTTATTGGAAGCAAAAAAAATTTTTCAACAAGATAAAAAGATCAATTTAAACCAAATAAATAAAAAGCTATCAGCAAAAAAAATTTCAGTTGAATATTTAGAACATTTACACCCTCATACACTCGAAAAAGCAAGACTTGAGGATAATATTTCGTTACTGGCTGGTGCGATAAGATGTGGAGAGACAAGATTAATTGATCACGTTTTCCTAATGAAAAGAAAGCCGATTATTGCAATTGATGGTCCTGCAGGTTCAGGTAAAAGTACTGTAACAAAGTTAATATCGAAGAAACTTAAACTTCTATATTTAGATACTGGCGCAATGTATAGGGCATTGAGTTGGCTTATACTAAAAGAAAGGATTGATTATAAAAAAGAAAAAATATTACAGAATATTCTCAAAGATATATCTATTGTTTTTAAGTCGAATACAAATTTACATCAGGATGTTTATGTTAATAACTACTGTGTTACTGAAGAAATTAGATCGCAAAAGATAAGTTCCATCGTCTCTAAAATTTCCTCAATAAAAGAAGTAAGAAAATTCTTAGTAGAAGAACAAAGAAAGATTGGAGAATCAGGCGGACTTGTAGCTGAGGGAAGAGATATAGGAACTACTGTTTTTCCTAATGCAGAACTTAAAATATTTTTAACTGCTAGCATCGACGAAAGAGCAAAAAGAAGAAAATCTGATAAAAATAGTAAAGACTTACAAGAAGTAGACCTACATACATTAAAAGAACTTATAAAGAAAAGAGATTTTGAGGATTCGAATAGGGAAATTTCACCTCTAATAAAAGCAAATGACGCAATAGAAATTATTACGGATGGATATACAATCAATGACGTAGTGGATCAAATTATTGATCTTTATAATGACAAGATTCCCAAAGAGACTCAGATCGAATAAATTCAAGAAATACTTTTCAAAAAACCGTTTACAGAGTCTTCTAAAATATCAAGAACATAATCGAAGCCCTCATCACCTCCAAAATATGGGTCAGGAACTTCTTGCTCATTAAAAACCGATCTAAAATCTTGTATTTTTTTTATTGATGCAAAACCAGTTGAAGCTGTTCTATTTTTAAGATCTTGAATATTTCTATAATTTGAATCGTCCATCGCAAGAATATAGTTAAATTCGTCAAAATCTTTGCTAGTAATTTGACGAGCCCTGCTTAAAATATTTATATCTCTTTTTTCTGCCGCAATTCTCATCCTAGAGTCAGCTTTTTTTCCAATATGCCAGCTCCCAGTGCCAGCAGAATCTACAATAAAGCCATCGGTTAATCCCTTCTTTTCAAGTAGACTTTTAAAGATAGCTTCTGCTGCAGGAGACCTACAAATATTTCCCAAACATACAAAAAGAACAGAAATTTTTTTCATATGATTTCAACTTTTAATAAATTATAAAACTTTTAAGTAGTAAATAAAACTTCTTTAATTAATGATTCAGTAAATTCTTTACCAAACAAACTCGATAACATTGGCCTTGCTGGATCGTTATCTCTTCTATAATTCAAATAATTATTTTGACCGTTTATTAATTCTTTTTGCATTTCAATATTGACTTCTTTGCTTTCGAAAAGAATTTCTAAATACAAATCAAGATATTCCTTAAATGAGGTAAAAAGCTGATTAGCAATTAAAAAATCACTTCTTTCTTCTTTTGGTAATTTTGACCATATCACCCCTGGAGAAAAAAATCTAGCTACATCCGCAGACATTTTTTCAGCTAATGGGAGTGATGTATGACAATGATTTTTTAGTTTTATAAGTTTTTCTAATAACTGATTATTGTATTGATTTTGTATTTTTAAGGAAGGCTGAAAATCTAACACTAATAAATAACTATTAGGCAGGGAAACAAAATCTACTCCAAAAAATGGGACGTTATAAATAGTATTAGGAATAATTAAAAAATTTAAAACAGAATAATTTGGACTATTTATACAAACTGCCCTTGCGAATTGAATTCTTTTTTTATGTGTTACACCCCAAGTAGATAGATTCACATTTTTTTTTGATTTTTTTGAACCATAAGTTGAATCTTTATAAGAATATTCTGAGGGGATTGTTTTTTCTAAACAGTTATATTTACTTAAATTATTTATTAAATATTTTAAAAAATCATGCCATCTCCAATCTGGCCTGTAAAAAATAGTATCTTGTATTAACATTCACTGAATAATCTCATTATTTAATGTAAATAAAAATTTATTGATAAATTTTTTTGTCCATTTTTCTCCAAAAAAAGATTTAAACAATTTATCTGCAGGGTCTTTTTCAAAACTATACTTATCATATTTAATTTGATTAATCTTTATTTCTTCTGCATTTAAAAATTGATTAACAGGATTCGATTTATAAATGTTCAAATAATTATTTACAAATGAATGGAATATATTATTTAAATCTCTATCAAGATTTAATTTATTTCCTCTGCATATAATCACCCATGGGGAAAAATACTTTTTTGAATCATATATATTCTTCATTTTATTATTATCAAATGCAGAATATTTTTTCTTAATACTACCTAAGCTTGAACAATATTTTTCAAGATATTTACTTTCTTGAATTAAAGGTTGATAATCAAGTATTGCTAATAACTTTTGAGAAGTTCCAAACCATAAAATATCAGCTCCTAAAATAGGCAATTCACTATCAAAATTAGGATACGCGACCGTATTAAACACTTGCAGTTTTTTGCCACCATCTAATCTTGTTATTCGCCACTTTCTATATTCGGGAGATGAAAAAAGCCAATTTTTAATAATATATTTTGAGTCTTCATTGTGATGTTCTTTGAATTCACTAGATATTTGTACTTCATGTCCATTTAATTCATCAATATTGGTTTTAAGGAAATCAACTAATGAATCAAACATAAATATTAGGTCTCGGTACTTCCTTTCCTAACTTTTTTTGTAATGTAATTGAATACAATCTTGCCTAAAACAGCAATCAAGTTACCTTCAAGCTCCTTAAACATTTTCATATTGTAAGTAAAAGCTTGATTAGCTTCATCAATAATTTGATCAGCCGTCTTTTGATTTATTGGAAGTTGATTCAAAGTAAGGGAATATTCTTCCTTGAATTTCTTTTCATCAGAAATTAAGTCAAACTCATAAAAATTTAAACCATCATTTCCCTGCAAATTTAATGCTTTTTTAGCGATCCTTTTCAAGATTTGCCCCCCAGATAAATCTCCTATATAGCGAGTGTAGTGGTGACCAACTAAGAGCTCTGGTGAATTTTTAGCGACTTCTCGGATTCTTTCAACATATTCTTTTGCTGAGTGAGATATATTAATTTCATTCTTCCAGTTTTCACCAAAATAAAATTTAAGATCATTTACAAGAGTTTCTTTCCTAAATAATGATTTAAAACCTATAGGTTTTATTACGGGATGTTCCTCATTGACCAGTCTTTCAATTTCTTCTTCCATGGCTTCATAAACAAAATATAAATCACTAATTAATTTTCTATAAGATTTTTTTTCAACAACTCCTTTTAAAAAACAAGCTACAAAGCCAGTATTTTCTGCCATAGTATGGGATTTTTTTGTCCCTTCTCTTAATTGTCCTGCAAGAGCAACTGCCATATATTTTGAATTATTTTTGTAAGTGTATTTAATCTACAAGGAAAATACATAAAACAGCTAATTTTTGTTACCAGCGGATGTTGTAGAGAATAGCTTATAAAGTTCTTTACAAACCAAAAAAAGGTTATCTTTTTGTTCCTTTTGCGGTAGATGAGTACCAGTCATTTCCCAATCACCGATGGTAGCCACTCTCCATCTCTCGGAAGGAACAATCATACCTCGCATTATTATTCCCAACAATTTCGGAACTCTGCCATTATTATCATTTTCAATTCTTAATTGTAAGAGTATTGCTCTACATTCAATAAGAGGACTCCAACCAGGGAAATGAAAAGCAAAATCAATAGTATCTTGCATGGATTCATTAGAATTGTCCCAAGGACTAAAGTTTACGCTTGCATCTGGAAAGTATTTCCGAAACAAAGCTGCAGTGGAAGCAATTTTATTAGCTATCTCAACGTTACTTACATT
This sequence comes from uncultured Synechococcaceae cyanobacterium, assembly GCA_902571355.1. Lineage (GTDB taxonomy): Bacteria > Cyanobacteriota > Cyanobacteriia > PCC-6307 > Cyanobiaceae > Prochlorococcus_A. The sequence continues at coordinate 22,015 of CACGBL010000014.1, forward strand.
TGAACTCGCATTCATAAATAGCTGAGTATTTTTTTGAAAAATGACATAATTTGCTTTCACTTGCTTATTAACTACTTTTTCTTTTAATAAAGATGTTGAAATGCTGATCAATAAACTATTCTCTATTCACATTTGAATAATAAATTTCTAGGTTTTAAAGAAAATAACTCATTGCAAATTACAATACGAGGAACTTCAATGAGTTATCTTTTATTAATTCAATGCTATGCCAAAATTTGAAAAATTAACTTTACCTAATGAAGGCGAAATAATAACTTTTAATCAAGGCAAACCTAATGTTCCTAATAATCCAATTGTCCCATTTATTAGGGGTGATGGTACTGGAGTTGATATTTGGCCTGCAACTCAAATCGTTCTTGATTCAGCTATAAAAAAAAGCTATGGAGATGAAAGAAAAATTAATTGGTTTAAAGTTTATGCAGGAGATGAAGCTTGTGAACTTTATGGAACATATAACTACCTCCCTCAAGATACTATTGAAGCAATCAAACACTTTGGTGTAGCTATCAAAGGTCCTTTAACGACTCCCATCGGTGGAGGTATTAGATCTCTTAATGTTGCATTAAGGCAAATATTTGATTTATATAGCTGTGTTAGACCATGCAAATATTATTCAGGAACTCCAAGCCCTCACAAAAATCCCCAAAATTTAGACGTTATTGTTTATAGAGAAAATACTGAGGATATCTACATGGGAATTGAATGGGAAGCGGAGGATAATAATTGTCTTGAATTAATTAATCACTTAAATAACGTTGTCATACCAAAAAGTAAAAATTTAAAAAATAGATCTATACCCGACGGATCAGGTATTGGAATCAAACCAGTGAGTAAATCTGGTAGCCAAAGGCATATTAGAAAAGCTATTGAACATGCCAAAAGATTATCAGGAGATAAAAGGCATGTGACTCTTGTACATAAAGGGAATATTATGAAGTATACAGAAGGTGCATTTAGAGATTGGGGATATGAATTAGCAGTAAATGAATTTAGAGAAGATTGCATTACAGAAAGAGAAAGCTGGATTTTAGATAATATTCAGAAAAATACAGAAATTACAATTGAAAATAATGCTCGAAAAATTGAACCAGGTTTTGACAAGCTTACAAATAACAAAAAAGCATTCATTTGCGAAGAAATTAAAGAAGTTATTGCATCAATATCAAATTCTCATGGAGATGGAAAATGGAAAGAACTTATTCTTGTTGATGATCGGATAGCTGATAGTATATTTCAACAAATTCAAACTAGACCTCAAGAATATTCAATTCTTGCAACCTTAAATCTCAATGGAGACTATGTTTCTGATGCAGCTGCAGCAATTGTTGGTGGCCTAGGTATGGCTCCTGGTGCAAATATTGGAGATAATGCAGCAATTTTCGAAGCTACGCACGGTACTGCGCCAAAACATGCAGGCTTAAATAAGATTAATCCAGGCTCAGTAATTCTTAGTGGTGTAATGATGCTTGAATATTTTGGTTGGGATGATGCAGCAAACTTAATTACAAATGGTTTAAGTAAGGCAATAGAACAAAAAAAAGTCACCTATGATCTAGCACGCTTAATGGAACCAAAAGTAGAACCCTTATCCTGCAGCAGTTTTGCTGAAGAAATTATCTCAAATTTCTAATTTTAAAAATTATTTTTATTTTCAAAAACTTTCCAAATATTAACTAGTGAATCTTTAGTACCAATGTTTCCAGGATGAGTAACAATGGGAAGTTTTTCGCCATTTTTTAGATTGTAAGTCACCACTGAAATGCCAGTAAAAATCTGTCCTTCAAGATTAACATAATCTGCATTAAGTCCTTTACTCAGAATCAAATTTGTTGTTATTCCACCTTTTGAAATCAAATATCCTATTTCATACTTCAAATCTGCGACTAATTCAGCAATAAAACAAGCAAGTAAATTATAAAAATTAAATAGTTCAGAAGCATCTAGAGACATAAATTTTCTTGAGGTAAACAAAACAGGAGTTTTTCCTTTCTCAAAAGAAAATCTAATTTCTTTCAAAAATTTATTTTTAAACAAATTCCTTCGCTTCTGATTATTATCTGAGGAAGTAATTTTAAAGAATTCAAAAACATCTAGTTCAACTGGATTGCAATTACTTATCTCTAATAAATTATTCAATTGCATTGTTGAAAGTTCTACATAAGATCCAACAATTATTAGTCCTGGAAGAAAACTCTTTTCTTTATTTCTTATTCTTAAATTAGAGAAAAATATTTCACTTTGAGAGACGCTTTTTTTCTCAGAAATTGAACTTATAAAACTTGCTGCAGTTCGAAAAAGAAATTTTTTTTGTTTAATTAATTTTTTAATTACTAAAGAAAATTTTTTTAGTTGAGAATAATTTTCTACATCTACAACTACATGTTTATTATTTTTCAAGTTCTTTAGTTTCTTTAAAACAATATTATTTTCTTCATTATTTAGCATTTCGATATCTGACAATAAAAGATTTTGAATATCTTCAAAATTTATTTGCGATTTACTCTGCTTAAATAAAAGATTCTTGACATTACTTGTCTCATATCCAAAAATTTTATCTTTTGCAAAAATTGTTTGACTAATAGGAGTTTTATCAACAAAATGAGATCCATTAATTGTTAATCTTTTACCCTCTATGAAAGCTGGAATATGAAAAGTAGCATCAAAAGGACCTAAGCAACTATTTAGAGCAATTGGCTCTAAATAGTTATGTCCTCGAAGAGTAGAGTCTCCTCTACTTATAAAAATAATTTCTTCTTCATAGGCTTGAGAAGCAATTACAGTCTTAAGATTTTTGCAAATTTCCTCTATTGTTAATTTCGCATCATTTTCCGATAGTGACCTTGTGTTAGCCAAAATAAAAAATAAATTAGATTTAGATTCAAAACCTTTGACTAAAGTTGAGCAGTCCCACTTAAGCAGTAATAAGCAATCATGAACAGTTTGAGAGCCTGTGGGATCATCATCTATAACGACAAATTTCATAAGTATTACGAAATTACTTAAGAGATTTTATTTCTATTGAGGCATTTAACCTTTTACTATCATTTGAAGGAATCATAATATTTCTAAATCCATCAACAAAAGAATTTCGAGGACTAGTCCAAGGTTCGAGACATATCATTCTTCTTGGAGGCTCACTCCAAAAAACGCCTAAATCAAAAGGATATGGATGATTTAAAGTTACCTCTCTTTTAAAAATTTTATCTCGAAAAGAACTTCTACCGGAAGTATACATAAGTAGATCAACTCCTAAATTAATTTTGTTTAATTCATCCAAAGTATTACTTATGGTATTTCTTTCTTGATCCTGACAATTAAGTGGATTATCAACAAATTCTAAATTTTTGAAATCTGAAACATTAAAATAAGGATGCAAGCCAAAATTTATAGGCATAACAAAATCAGTTTTGTTATGGATTGTAATTTCAAATTCTAAAAAGTTAATTTTTAAGGTAACTTCTATTTTTAGTTCGAAATCGAAAGGATAGTATTTTTTGGTTTGTTTAGATGCATTTAAGAATAAGCATAAAAATTTTTCATTTTCATTGAAAGAGTATTGCCATTGCAAATCCCTAGCGAAACCATGTTGTGGTAATTGCAAATAACCATTTCCAAATACTGAACTAGAGGTTTTGAGATTTCCACAAATTGGAAACAAGATTGGAATACCTCCCCTAATACTTTTTGTCTTGTCCATAAATCTTGTTTCATCGAAATATAGTATTTCATTACCATCCGAAACCCAATTTGTAATAACGCCTCCTCTTTCAGGACAAAATTTAATGTAATTATTTTTATCTAATTGAAAGACAAAAATTCCTTGGTCCTTATTAAATAATTCAAGTTTCACGATTATTACTTAAAGAGAATCAACCCAATCCAAAATATGCTGATTAACTAATTCAGGTATCTCATCATGAGGGCAATGTCCTGCATCAAGAATAATTTCTTTTGTATTCTTTGGTGTAAATTTTTTATATAGATTTCTTTTTTTTGGAGTGTTCATCCATGGATCTTTCCCTCCCCAAAGAAGTAATAATGGTGCATTTAGTTTTGCGAATAGCTTATCCAACGGCAATCCCTGAGGGCCTGATGGGTTAAATACACTTCTAAAAACATTAAAAGCTCCGAAATCTAATGAAGGCTTCCTTATTGACTCAACTAAAAAATCATCAACATTTTTTTTATCAACATAAACTTGATTCAAAGTTTTTTTAATATTTTTTGGATTTCTCATATTCTCAAAAATCAAACGTTGAAGAACAATATTTTTTAAAAATATGCCGGCAACTGTTTCAATTGAAGTTTGCAACATATTCTTTTTGATAGTTTTTTCTTCACTAAAATATCCTGCAGCATTAAGTAATATCACTCCTGCATTTAGATCATTTAATTCTGCACCAGCTGCTAATGCTGCATAACCACCTAATGAATTTCCAACAACAATTGTGGGTTTTTTTATTTTCTCTTGGACATAAGCAACAACCTGATCCTTCCATAAAGATCCTGAGTATTCAACATCTTGGGGCTTAGGACTTTTTCCAAAGCCGAGAAGATCCATCGCATGAACTTCATATTTGCTACTCAAAATAGGGATATTGAATCTCCAATGATCCGTAGAGGCCCCGAAACCATGAATTAATAAAATTGCACATTCTTTTGATGATTGCTCAGGCTTAGCAGAAATAGTATGTATTGGGTAACTTAAAAAATTCCAGTCATAATTTACATCACTATCTGTCAGAGCTGATTTTTCCATTTAATGAAAATACTATATTGATTAATACTAATAAAATTATTTCTTAAAGAAGACCTACAGGATCAGCTGCAACATCATCTGAAATTTTATTGCCATCATTTGGTGGCTTATCTTTTAGAACAATTCTCAAGAGAACAGGTGCAAGAAATGTAGTTCCTATAACCATTAATAAAATAGCTGCTTCAAGAGAAGGAGTTAACAACTTAGCGCTTGTTCCTAACCCAAGGAAAATTAAACCAACCTCTCCTCTAGGCATCATGCCCAAACCTACAACTAATCTATTAGTAGGTTTATCACTCGAAAATACCCATCCGGCAGCAATTTTTCCAATAATTGCTACAACTAATAAGAACCCAGCAACTACAAGAGCTGACCTACTTGTTGGATCAAGTGGATTGATAACTGATAAATCCATTCCAGCTCCTACTAATACGAAGAAAATAGTTGCGAATAAGGATACTAAAGGTAAAACGGATTGTTGGATTGCGTGATTATTTTTAGAACTACTAAGAATTAGTCCAGCTGCAAAAGCACCTAAAGCTGCTTCCAATCCAATGGCTGTTGCGACAAAACAACAGAGCACAAGTATCACAAAAGAAGCTACCACAACTGCTCCAGGAGCCTTTAATCTATCTAATAACCAATCAAATCCTGGGGCTGCTGTTCTACTTAATGCGATAGCAGCAATAACAAATACTACAGCTGCAGCAACTAATTTAACAATAGGAGCAATTTCTAAAGTACCCCCTGCAGCAAGAGCCACAACAACAGCCAGAATTACAATTCCCAAAATATCGTCTAGTACTGCTGCACCAATAACAATCTGTCCTTCTCTGGTTTTTAAATATCCCAACTCACCAAAAACACTAGCAGTAATTCCTATACTTGTTGCTGTCATAGATGCTCCAGCAAAAACTGCTGGAATTAGATCTACCTGGAAAATAAACATTAATCCAAGAGTTCCAAAGGCAAAAGGTAAAATTACACCAGCCATAGCAACTGTAAAAGCTTGAGCTCCCACAGCTACTAATTCCTCTAACTCACTTTCTAATCCAGTTAAAAATAAAAGAGCATATAAGCCGAGAGTTGCTACTGCTTGGAGGGATGGAAAACTTTCGAAATAAACATCAGGTACCGCTTCTGGGGGGATGGAAGCTAACGAGCTAATAACGTTTACAAGTCCTTCATTTAGTTCAGTTCCAGCTGAGGGCGGTATCAATAAATGGAATCCTGATGCTCCTATTACAACCCCTGCAAGAAGCTCACCTACAATCGTTGGCAAACTTAGTCTTACTAATACTTCTGCTAATGCTCTTGCTGCTAAAAAGATCAATAAAAATCTTATAACTCCGATCAACGTTTCAGCAACTTCTAAATCATGTGCACTTAATTCAGCAAGTAAAGAATACATTTAAGTGTAAAAAATAAACTACCTAATTGGAAGATAGTTTATTGAGGGCCCACTTTAAGAAATATGTAAGAAAAAAGCAAAAATACTCAACAAGTGTGGATCTGAAGTTACAACAAAGAAATTTTCAAAAAAATGGCTATTGTCTGTTATATGGCTAAACCAATGAATCCTAACGAACCCTTCGATCTACGCTTGCCCACTCCAGGCTGCTACTTAGATCCTGAAAAGGCTGGCATGGATTCTGATGCTGTTTTTCAAGGAATGACAGCCCATCTTTTTTATACCCTTGGGAAGTTAGCTACTTCTGCAAGTCCTCACGACTTGTACATGGCTTTAAGTTATGCAGTTAAAGATAGGCTAATGACAAGATATTTAGCTAGCCAAGAAGTCATAAGAAAAAAACCACAAAAAACAGTCGCCTACTTATCAGCAGAATTTTTAATAGGCCCTCAATTAAGTAATAATCTTCTAAATCTTGGAATAACTCAAGAAGCAGAGGATGCTTTAAAAAGATTTGGCATTGAATCATTGTCAACAATTCTTGAAGTTGAAGAGGAGCCTGGATTAGGAAATGGTGGACTTGGCAGACTTGCTGCTTGTTATATGGAATCATTAGCATCGCTACAAGTTCCAGCAGTTGGTTATGGTATTAGATATGAATTTGGAATATTCAATCAGTTAATTAGGGATGGTTGGCAAGTTGAAGTAACTGACAAATGGTTAAAAGGGGGGTGGCCATGGGAACTTCCACAACCAGACGAATCATGTTTTGTCGGTTTTGGAGGCAGAACTGAAAACTATAGAGATGATAAAGGGAACTACAGATCAAGGTGGATTCCCTCTGAACACGCTATTGGAGTACCTCATGATGTACCAGTTTTAGGTTACAGAGTAAATACATGTGACAGATTAAGATTATGGAGAGCTGATGCAACTGAAAGTTTTGACTTTTATGCATTCAATATTGGTGATTATTATGGTGCAGTAGAAGAAAAAGTTGCATCTGAAACTCTTTCAAAAGTTCTTTATCCAAATGATGGAACTGACGAGGGTCGAAGATTAAGACTCAAACAACAACATTTTTTTGTAAGTTGTTCTCTTCAAGATATGTTGAGAAGCCTTGAAAAAAGATCAATACCAATAACAGAATTTCCTAATCATTGGACAGTCCAATTAAACGATACCCACCCTGCTATTGCTGTTGCAGAATTAATGCGACTTCTTATAGACCAATATCAAATCGGTTGGGATAAAGCTTGGAATATAACAACCTCCTCAGTTGCTTATACCAACCACACATTATTACCAGAAGCTTTAGAGAAATGGGATTTAGGTTTATTTAACGATCTTCTTCCTCGTCATCTTGAAATTATTTATGAAATTAATTGGAGATTTCTACAGCAATTAAGACTACGTTATCCTGGAGATGACAAGATCCTTCAAAAACTTTCAATAATTGATGAAGAAGGCTCCAAATCAGTTCGTATGGCTCACTTGGCTACAATTGGAGCCCATCATATAAATGGTGTTGCAGCTCTCCACTCGGATCTAATAAAAAGACAACTTCTGCCTGAATTCGCAGCATTATGGCCTGAAAAATTTACAAATGTAACTAATGGGGTTACTCCAAGGAGATGGGTTGCCTTATCTAATCCATCATTATCTAATCTTCTAGAAAAAGAAGTTGGTCCAAATTGGATAACAAATATGGAACTTCTTAAGAATTTAGAAGAAAAAAAAGATGACGACAATTTTTTAGAAAAATTTGAGGAAA
>CACGBL010000015.1:0-27113 GCA_902571355.1 uncultured Synechococcaceae cyanobacterium
GCAAAAGGCTATAAATTGATATTAACTATGCCGGATACGATGAGTATTGAGAGAAGGGCAATGTTGAGAGCATATGGAGCTGAATTACAGCTCACGCCGGGGAAAGACGGTATGAAAGGAGCTTTAGATTTAGCTAATGAGTTGTCTTCAACCATTGCAAATAGCTATCAATTTAATCAGTTTGAAAACTTTGCTAATCCAGATATTCATGAAAGAACAACGGCCCAAGAAATATGGTCCCAATCCAATAACAATTTAGATGGACTAGTTACAGGAGTAGGCACAGGAGGAACAATTACTGGTTGTGCACGTTTTTTGAAAAAAGTTAATCCAAATTGCAAAATTTATGCCGTAGAGCCCAAAAAAAGTGCTGTGATTTCCGGTGAGAAAGCAGGATCTCATTCGATTCAAGGAATTGGAGCGGGTTTCGTGCCGAAAGTACTTAATACAAAATTAATTGATGAAATTATAAAAATAGATGACGATGAAGCATTTTATTATGGACGTTTATTAGCTCGATTGGAAGGTCTTTTATCTGGCATCAGCAGCGGTGCAGCTTTAGCAGCAACTATAAAAATCGGCACAAGAAAAGAACTAATGAATAAAAGATTGATAGTTATTCTGCCAAGTTTTGGAGAAAGATATTTATCAACAGCAATGTTTGAATCTAATACCTCAATTCAAGCCAGAAAAGATGGTTATCTTTAATGCAAAATTTATAAAAATGGAAAAAAATTTATATGAAGAATTAGGTCTCAAAAGAAATGCGACCAGAAGTGAAATTAAATCTACATATCGCTCTTTAGTTAAGCAACATCATCCTGATGCAGGCGGCAACAAAGAACGATTTCTTGTAATACAAAATGCCTGGGAAACTCTAAATGACCCCATCAAAAAGAAACAATACGATAGCAGTTTTTTCTCTTCCAGTTCATCATTTGATTCATTAAATGAAAATTGGGAAGAAAAATTTAATTCAAAAAAATATAATTCCTCAAAAAAGGACAAAGAAGTTGAAACCTGGATTAAAGAAATTTATATTCCAATAAATAGATTAATTAGTCAAATAATTAAACCTTTGAATAGCGAAATAAAAGAACTATCTGCGGATCCATATGATGACCAACTAATGGAAAATTTTTGCAGTTACATTATTCTTTCACAAAAGAAAATAGAAAAAGTTGAAAAAATTTATAACAAAAAAATAGTTCCAAAGTCTATTTCAACTTTAGGCCTAGATCTTTATCATTGTTTTTCACAAGTTAAAGATGCACTATCAGAATTTGATAGATATACACAGGGATATGTAGATAATTACTTATTTGATGGTAAGGAAATGATCAAAGAAGCAAAAAGAATCCAATCAAAGATGTCTTCAGAGAAAAAAAATAAAAACTTTTAGATACAAAACTTTATTGCAAATATTCTTTAAGTTGTTCTAATTTCAACCAAACATCTGGAACAGGTCTGCGCCATCGAATCTGAGCGTATTCGTCTTTGACTGAGAGAACCTCTCCAGGACCTTCAAAAACATAATTAGGTAAATCGTGATCACTAGCGAGAGCCTCGATACTTTTTGTATAATTTTCTCTATCGACAAAAACCAAACTTCCTTTCTTGAGAGGTTTCTTTGGAATAGATTCTGTCATAATAAATTCAAGAAAGTCACTTGAAATTTATTATACAAAAACTTGTTTGAAAAATATTGAAAAAAATTTATACCGGAATAATAATTACAAACGTCTAAAAAATTTAATAGCCTTAAATGATAAACATCAAAATAATATGCGTCTTTTACTACTTGGCTGCACTGGATTTGTTGGGAAAGAATTAGTTCCAACACTACTCAATGAAAATCACGAAATACACATTGTAAGTAGAAAACCCATTAGTAAATTAAAGGTTGATTTAGATTTCAATAAGTTTAAGTTTTTTCAAATAGACTTATCAAAAGAAAAAAACTGGAATAACGAAAATCTTCTAAATATTTTAAGAGAGACCGATGGAATTATTAACCTGATGGGAGAACCCATAGCAGAAAAAAAATGGACTTCTGAACAAAAACAGGAGATTGAAAATAGTCGTATTAACACCACAAAATTTATGATGAAAACCCTTAAAAATTTAAAAATAAACCCAAAAGTCATTGTAAATGGATCAGCAATAGGTTATTACGGTACAAGTTTGTCTGGTGAATTCACTGAAAATAGTATTGGAGGAAAAGACTTTTTAGCTAATCTTTGCAAAAAATGGGAAGCGGTCACTGCTGAAAAACCATTTTTCTCAAGGTTAGTTATTTTTAGAATTGGAATAGTGCTAGAGGCAGATGGAGGAGCATTAGGAAAAATGCTTCCTATATTTAAAGTTGGATTAGGTGGACCAATTGGAGATGGTAAGCAATGGATGAGTTGGATTCATAGAACTGATTTATGTGCATTAATTACTCAAGCATTAGTTGATAAAAAGTATTCGGGAGTATTTAATGCAGTCGCACCAAATCCAGTATTAATGAGAGAATTTTCTCAGACTTTAGGCAAATGTCTGAATAGACCTAATTTACTTCCAGTGCCTGGAGCGGTTTTAAAAATATTGTTAGGAGATGGAGCAAAAGTTGTATTGGAAGGACAAAAAGTAATAAGCAGTAAACTCAGAAATTATAATTTTAAATATCCTCTTCTTGAGAAAGCAATTTACGCCTCCACCAAGAATTAATACCGTTTACTAAAGCACCAATAATAAGAATTGTTATCAATGGAACCACAAGAGGATTCCAAACTATCTGAATAAAATTAATAAAAATAAATATGCCGTTAAATTGCATGATGATTGCAAAAATAAAAAATATCGCAAAAAAAATGACTGTAAATAAATTTATTAATAACAAATTATCGATAATTTGTTTTAACTTATTTTGATTATTCTCCTTAGTCATTTTTTATAACAATATTCATATCATCAACCATTTTAAGACAAGCTTTGTTGTCACCCAGTCTTTTTTTAGCATTTTTATTACATGAGACCATAAACTTCTTATTCAGCTGTATGAGGTATATTATTTTTATGATCAATTTTATTGTCTGATGGATTTGATCATTCTTATCTTTATAATTAGTGGCACAAAAAACATATTTTCCAAGCAAACGTCTTTGCGCTTCTGCAAAAGTTTTTGTAAATTGTGGACCTTTACCTTCAATCTGAATAACCGGTTTTCCTAATCCAATCGCTTGCTCTGCTGCTGTCCCTGCCATGCTGATACAGCATCTACTTTTCAATAATATTTTGTCAAAATTATTCCAATATATATTCACTTCTAAAAATTTATATTGGAATTTCAAGAGATTATTATCTTTTATATTTTCTATTTTTGACCATCCTCTTTTTTGAAATATCTCCTTTATTTCTAATGAAGATACAGCATTAACTATTGCACAATTAAACTGAATTTTTTGAAAATATCTTAAATCTGACAATGCCTCTAATACCTCTAACATAAAAACAAAATTATCTAAAATCTCAGGGAATCTACTTCCTGGAAATAATCCAATACTAAATTCAGCTTTATTTAATTCTTTGTTTCTAGGAAAAAACTTATCCATAAATGGATTGCCTAAAAAAGATACTTTCTTTTCTAATTGCAATGTTAAATCATTAGCTGTAAGGGAATCTCTCGTATATATTTTTTTTGCTTTTTGTGAGAGTAAGAAAAATTTAGAAGGCCAAGGCAATTTCAACTTCCCTTCATAATAGCTTGAATAAGCAACTAGATATGTAAAAAAATCTTTCTTACAAACCCATGCAAAAAAAACTGGCACAATATCTCCAACTACAAAAAAATAATCATATTTTTTTCTTATTTTAAAAGTTAAATATAATCTTTTTAAGACATAAAATATTTCTCCTCCTAATATCTCAGTAAGTCTTCCTTTGAAAGAATTATAGCCAATTCCTCCAGTTCTAAACTCTTTAGTATGACCGATAATATTAATTTGTTCTTTTTCATAATGGTTTCCCATACCAACAATTGGCAAAGCATGAACAGAATAACCACTTTTTACGAATTGTTTAGCTATTAGACTGCCAGATAGATCTTCTCCATGCCCATTACTTAATATTAAAATCTTAAACAATTTAAAATTCCAACCATTTTTTTACTTTGGTTAACTCAGGCCAATCTGGATATCTACTGAATCCGTCTTCAACAGATTCTTTCAACTCACTTTTCACATCTGGCATCATCATAGACATTTTTTTTATTAACTCAATATGATCCCTAACACCTTTATTATTGGTAGCCAAAAGAGCTAAAGACAAATTCATTCTTGCTTGTGGATCTTGCTGATTTAATCGAACAGCTTGTCTGGCAGCTGACAAAGCTTCTTCATTATTTTTCAGAAGTAATTGAAGCCATGATAAACAAGTCCAAGCAGCAAAATGATTAGGAATTTGCTGTATAATTTTCTGAAAATCTTGAACGATTGGAATTAAATCTTGCCCTGCTTTATATCTTGATAAAGCTGCATTAAAATCCTCTTCGATGGGATTAATTTCGTTATTCATTATTTATTAAATTGCAAAGGAGCTTCCACAACCACAAGTTTGAGAGGCATTAGGATTTACAAAATTAAAGCCACCTCCAATTAATTCCTTACTAAAATCTAATTGCATTCCATATATATATAAAAGACTTTTAGGATCACAAACCACTTGAAAGCTTTGATCAGCTTTTAATGAATAATCATAAACTTTATCATCGGGATTTATTTCATCAGTTCCTATAAAATCCATCGTATAACTCATCCCACTACAACCTCCTGATCTTACTCCTACCCTTAGTGCTTTTTTATCACTTTGGCCCTTCAATAAATTTGAAATTTGTTCTATAGCATCATTTGTAATTAAGATACCTTTCCCATCATCAGAATTTTTAATTTCCTGTTTAACTTCTACATTTTCCATAAACGAGGGATTTCTACTATTTATAATATAAAAACTTAATCGATAGGATGCATAGAACAAACGTTATCCAAACTTGATTTGTTATAATTCTAAGAAAAAGTGAAAATTGCAATAGTTGGTTCTGGATTAGCTGGTCTTACAGCAGCAGTCAATTTAGTTGATGAAGGCCATCAAGTAGAAATTTTCGAGAGCAGGTCATTTTGGGGAGGTAAAGTAGGAAGTTGGGAAGATAAGGATGGCAACCACATAGAAATGGGTTTACATGTATTTTTTTACAATTATGCAAATCTTTTTAAATTAATGAAAAAAGTGGGAGCTCTAGACAATTTACTCCCAAAAGATCATACTCATCTATTTATTAATAATGGTGGTAATTTAAAATCTTTAGACTTCAGATTCCCTTTAGGTGCTCCATTTAACGGACTTAAAGCTTTTTTTACGACCGAACAACTTACTTGGGTAGATAAGTTCAGAAATGCCTTAGCTTTGGGGACAAGCCCAATAGTTAGAGGATTGATAGACTATGAAGGCGCTATGAAAATAATTAGAGATCTAGATAAAATTAGTTTTAAAGAATGGTTTTTAAACCATGGTGGAAGTGAAAAAAGCTTAGAAAGAATGTGGGATCCTATCGCATACGCTTTAGGTTTTATTAATTGCAAAGATATTTCAGCAAGATGCATGCTAACTATATTTATGATGTTTGCTTCAAAAACAGAAGCCTCAAAACTTAATCTTTTAAAAGGTTCTCCTCATAAGTGGTTAACTCAACCTATTGTCGACTACATCACAAACAAAGGAGCAAAAATACATCTTAACCATAAGGTAGAAGAAATCATTTATGAAAAAGAATCTTCCTCTTATTCAGTAAATCAATTAAAAATATCTTCTCCTGAAGGAATTAAGGCAGTGTTTGCAGATAAATTTCTAGCTGCCTGTGACGTTCCTGGAATAAAAAAAATAATTCCAAAAGAATGGTATCAATTTAAAGAATTTAAAGGTTTAAAAAAACTTAGAGCTGTAGCTGTTGCCACAATCCAATTAAGATATGACGGTTGGGTTACTGAATTAGAAAAAGATAATACTGGAAACGAACCAATTGGATTAGATAACCTTCTTTATTCTGCTGATGCCTCTTTCAGTTGTTTTGCTGATTTAGCACTAGCAAGTCCAGCAGACTATAGAAAAAAAGATATGGGATCACTTCTCCAATGTGTTTTAACTCCTGGCGATAGATGGATGGGAAGATCCACAGAAAGAATTACAAAAGAAATTGATAAAGAGGTTCGCCGTCTATTCCCATCCTCAAAAAAACTTAAATTACTTTGGAGTAACGTGGTACAAATTCCACAATCACTCTATAGAGAAGCGCCCGGTATGGAACCTTTCAGACCCGATCAAAAAACATCTATATCTAATTTTTTCATGGCTGGTAGTTATACAAAACAAGATTATATAGACTCTATGGAGGGAGCCACAATGAGTGGTCATTTGGCTGCTGCTGCAATTTTAGAGAAGAAAGCCGAATTAGCAAAAAATCTTGCAGTAAGTTAATTGATGGGTACTTGGCTAAAACATGACGTAATAACAATAGTTAATGCGCCTCTTGAAAATGTATGGGATACATGGAGCGATTTAGACTCAATGTCACTTTGGATGAGCTGGATTGAATCTGTAAAAACAGTTGACGAAGAAACTAATACGTTGCCGGATTTAACAGAATGGACTTTAGCTGCAAATGGCTTTAGGTTTAAATGGAAAGCTCAAATTACAGAAAGGGTTGAAAAAAGCAAACTTAAATGGAAATCAATAGGAGGTTTGCCAACTGAGGGATCAGTAATTTTCGAAAGTAAAACTGATCAAATCACAACAGTCAATTTAGCCATAACCTATGAACTACCAAAAATGATTGCTCGGTTTATGGAAGAAAATATTTTAGGCAAAATGGTTACAAACGAATTACAGGCCAATATTGATAGGTTCAAAGATTTAGTTGAAAAGAACTATAAAAAAAATTTATCTAATTAAAAATATTAATTGCTACATCTAATAGTCCTTCAAAAGTATATTTTTGTGCCTGACTATCAACTCTTCCAAAAATCTTGTTACATATTTTTGTTGTCTGAGGTCCAATAGTTAATAACTTAATTTGATCAAAATATTCTAACCATTTTTTACCAAGTTTTTTTTCTAGTAAAAAAGCAGCATTTACTACAGTTTTACCGCTTGAGAAAATAATTGCATCGACTTTTCGATTAGAAATAATATCAATTGTTTTTTCCGGAATCGATTCAGGACATCTAGTTTCATATGCAGCAACCTCAAATACACGAGAACCAGCCTTTCTAAATTGATCTGCAATTAAATCCCTACCACCTGTTTGAACTCTTGGTACAAAAACTCGAAGTCCATAACCAGATACTGGGAAATTATCAATTAAACTTTCAGCAACAAATTCTGGAGGTATGAAATCAGCCTCAATCCCAAAATCATCAAGAGTTTTTGAAGTTTTTTCTCCGACTACGGCGATTTTTGTTTTTTTAGAACATTCTTTTAATGAACTATTAAAGTATCTAAGTCTTTTATCCACAAATTTGATCCCATTACTACTGGAAAAAATAATCCAATGAAAATCATTTATTTGATTTAATGCTTCGTCAAGAGGATTCAAATCATCAGGATCAGCAATACTTATTGCAGGTAAATCAAATACATTAGCGCCCTTGCTTATGAATATCTTTTTTATATCCAATATCCCTTCTTTTGATCGAGTAATAATTATATTTCTTTGATCAAGGGGTAGATCAACTTTTGGCATCTTTGTCCTCAACATTATGATTTTTATTTTTTAATTCATCGAGAAGTTTCAAGACTGATAATCCTTTATCAAGAACAACATCGTCTTTAAAAATTATCTCTGGAACTCTTCTCATCTCAATTCTTTTTCCTAAACTATGCCTTATAGAGCTTTTAGCAGTATTCAAGTTTTCAATAATCTCTTTCCTCACTTTCTCTTGAGCAGTTGAAGTTATGTAAATTTTACAGTGTTGCAAATCACCTGATAAATCAATCTTAGAAATATTGACGAAATGATCTCTAATAAGATCATTTTCTAAATCATTCTGCATAATAAGGGTTATTTCTTTCTTCAAAAGAGAAGAAACTTTTGCAAGACGGTAATTATTTGGCATTATGGTTGTAAATTTATTGGGTTTGTCATCGCTTGCAAGACAAAATAAACAGTTATGAAAGCACTTAAGACAGAAGATATCAAACCAACTATTGTGAGAGGATTTGATCTATTCTTGAATAAAGGTTCAAGCAAAGCAACAAGTCCCCCAACAATGATAGATATCAAATACTTTGGATATCTCGCAACATTAGAGAAAAATTCGCCCATCAGCTCCACAAATAGATTACTTTTTTAGCTAAGTTTTAACAAACATTAAACAGCATGATTACATTATATCAATTTAGGCATAGTGCTTTTTGTTTAAAAACAAGAATGGCTCTTCATGCAAAAAAACTACAATATCGAGTTGAAGAAGTAACGCCTGGAATAGGTCAATTTGAAATCTTTAAATTATCAGGTCAAAAACAAGTACCTGTAATAGTCGATAGTAATGATCAAGTTATTAATGACTCTTCAACTATTTGCGAATATATAGATAAAAAAAATGATAACAACCCACTTTTTCCTGAGGACCCAATATTATTTGCACAATGCAAACTAATTGAAGACTGGGCAGATACTACAATGGCTACAACTTGTAGAAAAGCTTTAATAAAATCTGCAATAGAAAATCAACAGCTAAGAACTGCATTACTTCCAGATGAAATACCTTCTTCAGTTAAAAGTATTGTTGATAAATTACCTTTTGAAAATCTTAGTAAAATTTCTAATGTAGTTTTGTCTTCTAAAGATAATTTAGAACTCCAAAAATTACTGGAAGCTTTATCAAAATCCTTGATCAACAAGAAATATTTAGTTGGAGATAGTTTATCAATTGCAGATATTTCAATTGCTGCCCAATTATCCCTTCTTAAATTTCCAAAATCTGCAGGACCAATTCTTTCAGGAGAGGGGAGCCAAGAATACATTAACAATCCTTATTTAGAAAATCTTTTCATTTGGAGGAACAACTTAGAAGAATACCTTTTTAGTGCTAACTCTCAATAAATTCAAACTTCAATTTATATTTATTTGTTTTTATAGCATGAATAGAAGTATCACCAACTTTTGAACCATAAGAAGCGACATATTGCAATCCACAAATTGATGGTTTGATTGAATTATCAACTTCCAATATTTCTTCGGAACATTTTTGAAATCTACTTATGGTCTCTACCTGATTAATCCTTGAAGCACCTGGCTTATGTGCAGTTTGTATAACTAGCTCATCTGCGAAAAAAATATCATCATCTTGGATCTGATTTCTCCCTGTAATTCTTGAATCGATATAAAAATCATCTTTTAAATAAGTAATTTGATTATTAATAGATTGAGGATCATTTACAACCTTAATTAAGGTATCACCAAATATTGCTTTTCCAATAGATTCAGAATTTTTTGCACGATTACCAACAACTAAATCTGAATCATTCTTAAAGAAATTTACTTTATAAATGACTGGCTCTTCTGAATCATTAATTATATCTTGAGAAGTAACAAGCCAATTCCCCTCGAACCATTTAGGATAAATTAAATCATTAGAAGTATCCGACAACTTAAAATTTGGTAAATATAATTCTGGCCATTGATTTACACGATTTTCCAAAAACTCTCGTACATTAGAATCTACAAAAGCAAAAGAACTTTCTAAAAAAATTCCTTGAAAAATCAAGCAAAGAATTAATCCAAGAAGAATCTTCATTATGTCAAATCCACTAATAAGAGCATCAGATCATTATGTATTATTAGAGCCAGATTCAAAAGAAAAAATTGTATCAAAGCAAGAAGCAATTTTATGGTTGAAGAATTGGCTCAGTAAGGCAGAAACACAAACAATATATCAAAATATAGATGATTCTGATCAGGAATTTTTTGAAGAATTATTAGAAAGCACTTATGAATTAGAAATAAAATTAGGATACGTCATCAAATGGTTTGCAGTAAGAATTGAACCAGATTAACTAATTATCTCTTTGTGAATTGAATTAATAATTTTCATAGCGACTTCTTCAATATTCTCCCTTTTTACTTGAATTCTTAAATCTGCTTGAGAATACAAATTTTCTCTAGATTGAAAAATGCTCATATATAAATCATTTAGATTCTTTCCCTGAAGAAGTGGTCTATTTTCAATTTCATTTTTCAATCTTTCAATTGCTATATCTTTGTCGAGATCTATCCAAGCAATTATTCCCTGCCTTAAGATTCCCCAGTTTTCCGATTTGGTAACTATTCCTCCCCCAGTAGAAATTACTAATGAAGGAATTTTGATAGTTTCTTTAAGGCAGCTTGCTTCTAATTCACGAAAATTATTTTCTCCTTCATCATTAAAAATTTGATTGATAGATTTTTTTGCCAACTTCTCTATTAACGAATCTAAATCAATATATTTATATTTCAATAATTCAGCCAGCTTCAAACCGGTTTGTGACTTACCAGAACCCATCATTCCTATTAAAAATATGCTTCTGCCCTTCAAAGTATGAACTGTTTTTTTGATAATGGATTGTTCCATAAAGACAAAAGCGTATTTAAAACCTTAAGATAGTATTATCGCAGAAAGGTATGACTTCTACACAATCCAAACCATTACATGGAAAAGGACGTGAATGCGTCATAACTCGACGTGCCTGCTTTAGTTCTAGTCACCGTTATTGGCTTCCTGAAAAAACCCCAGAAGAAAATTTATCTCTTTTTGGAAATTGCAGTATTGCACCAGGTCATGGTCATAATTATGAACTTATTGTTTCAATGGGTGGAGAACTAGACTCTGATGGAATGGTACTTAATCTCTCTGATGTAAAACACTCTATTAAAGATAAGGTTACTGGACAATTAGATTTTCGTTTTTTAAATGATGTCTGGCCTGAATTTAATATTAATCATCAAGAAGGTATACTTCCCACAACTGAAGCATTAGTAAAAGTTATTTGGAGTCGTCTAAAGGATGATTTACCTCTTACAAGTCTAAGGCTTTATGAAAACCCAAATTTATGGGCAGATTATTTTGGAAAAAACATGGAAGCATTTTTAACAGTACAAACTCATTTTGCAGCCGCTCATAGACTTGCAAAAGAAGAGATTTCCTTTGATGAAAATAAAAAAATCTATGGGAAATGTGCCAGAGTGAATGGACATGGTCATAACTATCTTGTGGATATAACTGTAAAAGGAGACATTGATAAAAGAACGGGAATGGTTTGCGACTTATCTGCGCTCCAGGAGATAATTAATGATTTAGTTGTTGAACAACTAGATCATACTTTTCTAAATAAAGACATCGAATTTTTCCAGAATTGTGTTCCAACTGCTGAAAATATAGCTTTATATATTTCTGATATTCTTAAAAATCCAATACATGAACTTGGTGCAACATTACACAAAATAAGACTCCAAGAGAGCCCAAATAATGCTGCAGAAATTTATGTTGATCAAAAGCTAACCAATTCATTGAAGTTGAAACTTGAAAATAGTTTAGTTTCACAAACTTGAGTATCCCAAAAATAATAATTGTTATAGCCTCTAGTCTTGATGGGAGAATTGCATTTCCTGGAAGTGGAGAATCGCATCTTGGAAGCGAAGAAGATAAAAAATTGTTAAATCAACACTTATCAATGGTTGACGCCACCATTTTTGGTTTAGGTACTTTAACAGCTCATCAATCAACTTACCTAATTAAAGATCTCAATGGTAATGACGAAATAACAATATCAAAAAAACAACCAATTTCTATAGTTGCTTCAAATAGCAAAAAATTTAACAGTAATTGGGAATACTTTCGTCAACCAATTAGAAGATGGCTAATAAGCTCAAGTAAAGTTGATAATTCGTCGAATAATGACTTCGAGAAACAACTCTTTTTTGAAGATTCATGGGGTAAAACTTTAATTTCACTTAAAAAACAAGGGATAAATGATCTAGCTCTTTTAGGAGGGGCAAAACTTATAAATTCTTTTATAAAAGAGGATCTAATAACAGATATAAAAATTACAATAATTCCACAAATTATTGGAGGTAAATATACATGGATCCCTCCAGAAGAAACAAATGAGATTTTTAATCTCAAAAGGCTATGGGAAATAAAATCAATTAAAAATTTAATGAATAATGAAATCCTTATTCATTACAAAAAAATTTGAAATAGATTCAATAATAAATGAACCAAAAAATACATAAAGTTGAAGTCAAATTGTCAATCAAGGAAATCTCCAAGGAGATATGGAATGAATTAACAAATGAAATCAATAATCCATTCTATGATTGGACTTGGCTTAAAAACCTTGAAATATCAAAAAGTGTCTCAAGAGAAACTGGTTGGCAACCTCTATATTTTGTTGCTTATAAAAATGAAGAAATATTAGGAATTGCTCCACTTTTTTTAAAAAATCATAGTTATGGAGAATTCATTTTTGATCAATCATTTGCAAGATTGGCTCAAGAGCTGAATTTAAATTATTACCCTAAATTAATTGGAATGAGTCCTTATAGTCCTGTAAATGGATATCAATTTCTTTATAAAAAAAATGAAGATAAGAAAGAAATTACAGATTTGCTCATAAACCATATCGAAAGCTTTGCGATTACAAACAAAATTTTAAGTTGTAATTTTTTATACATTGACGAAAGCTGGGGCAACCATCTTAAATCTTTGGGATACCATAAATGGATAAATTCCAGCAGTGAATGGAGGAGTAATGGAGAAAAGACATTTGATGATTTTCTTTGTAGATTTAACTCTAATCAGAGAAAAAATATCAAAAAAGAGAGGAAATCAATTACTAAACAAGATGTAAAGGTAGAAATTTTTAATGAAGATGATATCAACCAAGAAATCCTCAAAAAAATGCATAATTTTTATGAACAGCATTGTTCTAGATGGGGAGTTTGGGGAAGTAAATATCTAACATCTACATTTTTCGAAAAAATTGTTGCTAATAAAAAAAATATTTTACTTTTTAGCGCATCAAAAAATGATTCAAATGATATTTTTGCTATGTCGATGTGCGTTAAAAATAAAAACAACTTATGGGGTAGATATTGGGGTAGTCAAGAAGAGATATCTAATTTACATTTTGAATTATGCTACTACCAGCCAATTGAATGGGCAATAAAAAATAGTATTCATTTTTTTGACCCCGGAGCGGGTGGTAAACATAAAAGGCGTAGAGGGTTTTTTGCAAAAAGCACCATTAGCTTGCATAAGTGGTTTGACAAAAATATGGAAAATATAATTTATCCGTGGCTCAATGAAGTTAATAAACAAACTGAGAAGGAAATTAAATTTGAAAATAATTCTATACCCTTTAAATAAAAAATTATTTGGCTTTTCTAAAGATTATATTAGTAATATAGTTTTTATTAACTTTTAATAATGGATTCTAGTTTAAGTTTAGATGAAAAAATAAAGATTGATAATAATCTATCCAACCGATTTATAGATTTAGATCCAAACGGTTATTTTATTATAAAAGTAGATTTAGAGGAAAATAAAATAATTTTAGAGCACTTTTTAAATAACATCGATGAAGAAGGCTATGCTCTTGACCCAGAAACAAATGAACCAATTAAATGCGACTCTCAAAATAAAAGAGTTAGTAATGAAGTTTTTAAAGGTATTAGTGCGAAACAACTTGGAATATTGATTACTGAAGAAAGAAATGACTTAATAACCAGATTCGATCATGCTTTATATTTAGGCCGGGAACTACAAAAAGCAGAAGAATGTTTATATAAAAAATTACTATATATCCAAGATTAAGAAATTAAACGAAAAATTCTAATCTTTTCATCTGATGTTAAATTAAATAAAAATAAAAAATTAATGAACATCATTTTCTATATTGCATTTATTGGTTTTGGTTTTGGAGCTGCTTTCGCATTAGATAAGCTCTTAAGAGCAGTTAAATTAATTTAAAACTACAAAATTTTAATAATCTCTCCATACAAATCATATTCGTCCGCAAAAGAAATATTTGCTTCAACAAATTTACCAATATAATTTTTCAAATCATTTTTAGTATTAATAGATAAAATCACATTTCCGTCAATTTCAGGAGCGAAATTGTAGGACCGACCTATTAATTCGTTATTATCTGATATTTTTTCTACCAAAACTTTCATTTTTGAACCCACATATGCCTGATTTTTATCTTTAGAGATATTTTGTTGAACTGAAATAACATTATCTTTTCTTGCCTCTGCAACCTCTGGGAATACTCTATTTGGCAAATCAAAAGCTGCAGTTCCGTCCTCAGGAGAAAAAATAAACACTCCTACATGATCAAATTTATGCCTATACAAAAATTCCAGAAGATGTTCAAAATGTTCTTTTTTTTCTCCTGGGAAACCAACAATGAGACTAGTTCTTAATACAGCAGACGGAATTTCTTCTCTAATTTTCTCCAAAATTGATTCATTCAAAGAAGCTTGCCAAGGTCTATTCATACTCTTCAACACATCTGGATGACTATGCTGAAGTGGCAAATCAAAGTAAGGCACGATATTCTTTGAATCTTTGAAAGCTCTAATAACTTCATCAGTTAAACCTGTTGGATAAGCATAATGTATCCTTATCCAAGGAATTGGAACTTTAGAAAGCTCATTCAAAAGTTTGGCTAATGATGGTTTTCCATAAATATCTTGACCATAATTAGTTGTGATTTGACTAATTAATATGATTTCTTGAATACCCTTTTTTACAAGACTTTTAGCTTCTGAAACTATAGATTCTATTGTTCTACTTCTTTGAGGGCCTCTCAACTTAGGAATAATACAAAAAGCGCAATTATAGTTGCAGCCTTCAGCAATGCGAAGATAAGCAACAAATTTGTTTTTATCTACAAAACGAGGCATTTCCTCATCTGCAATAAATTCAGGTATTTTTGAAACTTCATTAACAATTTCCCCTTTTTCTACTCTGTCTAAAACCTTGGCTATCTTTTGATAATCTCCTGTTCCAACCAAACCTTTTATTTCAGGGATTTCTTTAATAAGCTCATCTTTAAAATGCTGAGCCATACAGCCTGCAACTATTACTTCTTTTCCTTGATTTATATATTCTAAAATTTTTCTAATAGATTCTTCTCTTGCTGTTTCAATAAAACTGCAAGTATTTACAACAATAACATTTGCATCATTTATATTGCTGTCAACTTCATAACCCTCTTTATCTAATAAGCCTTGCATATGTTCAGTATCAACAAGATTTTTCTCACAACCAACATGACTGAATGCAATCTTAGATAGTTTTTTTTCTTTTACATTGAGACTATTTTGTTTCACAACATGAAAAATAAGAATTAAAAGATTTAAAAAGCATTTCGTATATAACTCTCATGCCAAGATAATATTAGGATAGATAATGTAAATAACAAACTTTCTTTTTGTATGGCCCTTAAGACTTTAAACAGAAGGAATAAAAAAGATTTGAAATGGCCAAAAATCATAATCGCAATTCTTAGCACTATAGGCATAGTTGATACAGGTTCGATTACTTTAAAAAACTGGGGATTATTTAATTCGCTTTCATGCCCAGGGATACAAAATGGTTGTGAAACAGTTTTAAATAGTCCTTGGGGTACTTTATTTGAAAATAATCAAGTTAATATACCTCTCTCATTAGCAGGATTCATAACATATTTATCAATATTAGTTATCACTACAATACTTTCCCTTAATTTAATTTCCCCAAAAGAAAAACTAAATAAGTTTTTATGGTGGTTAGTATTTCTAATTTCTTGTGCTTCATCAACATTTAGCTTTTTATTGATAAATATAATGTTTTTTAAGATTCAAGCATATTGCTTTTTTTGTATACTTTCAGCAATTTTATCGTTTTCTATCTTTATAATTTCTATGATTGGAGCAAAGTTCGAAAGTAGAGAACCTATGATTTTTAGAGGTTTCATTGTAGCCATTAGTGTCCTGCTAGGGGGACTAATTTGGTCAACAAACGTTGACCCCTCTAATGCTATTGATGTTGTAAACCCCACTGAAAATGTATCTCCAATAATTACCACTTCAAGCTCTCCCCAGAAGGTAAAGTTTGCAAAATTTTTAAATGAAAACAATATTGTTATGTATAGTGCTTACTGGTGCCCGCATTGCCACGATCAGAAACAATTATTTGGTAAGGAAGCAGTTAAAGAATTAAAAGTAGTTGAGTGTGCTAAAGATGGTAAAGATAATGATTATGAGCTATGCCAAATGAAAGAAATCAGTGGATTTCCTTCTTGGGAAATAAATGGAGAAATTATTAGTGGTACTCGTGACTTAAATGAATTGGCAACAAAAACCGACTATCAGGGAGATCTTAATTTTTAATGAATCTTTTTTGAATTTTTTGATCTAAATGTTGTCTAGTATGGCATTCCCAATTTTTATCTTTATCAGGGAAATCATCTCTATAATGCCCTCCTCTACTTTCCTCTCTAAATAGACAAGCGTTTAATAAAATTATGGTGGTTATTTGTCTATTCTTTAAATCAAGTAAAAGATTTAATGCTCTTCTATTGCGTTCACTAAGTTTTATTTTTTGATCAAATTTTATTTTTTCAAGACTATTTAATAAATCATTTTTATTTAATTGATCTATATCATTTTGAATATAATTTAAAAATTTACTCATATTTACCTTATTTCGAGACACACCTAAATTTAACCAACATAGTTTTCTTAGTTCATCAATTTTTTCAGCAATTACAGAAATTTGATCTTCTTTAGGATCATCAATATCAAACTCTTGTAATGATCTATCAAATTTTTCAAATTTAGAAAGGTCATTCAAAACAATTGAAGACATTTTTCTTGCGAAAACAAGACACTCCATCAGTGAATTACTTGCTAGTCTATTAGCACCATGCACACCTGTAGAAGCAACTTCTCCAACGGCATATAATCCTTTTCTTGTTGAAGATGCATTTAGGTCAGTTCTAACACCTCCCATCCAATAATGAGCTGCAGGAGCTACTGGAATAACCTCATTTAAAGGATTAACGCCATAATCCTGACATCGACTTAAGATTGTGGGAAAGCGCTCTACAATTTTTTCTGGATCAATATACCGAAGATCTAAGCCAACATGGTCTACATTATTATCATGCATATTTTTCATAATTGCTCTACTTACCTGATCTCTAGTAGCTAGATCACGATTTTCAAGATTTTGAACTGGACTTTCACCATTTTTATCAACTAAAATCGCTCCTTCCCCTCTAAGTGCCTCAGATATTAAGAAGCAAGGTGCACCATAAAATTTTAAAGCTGTTGGATGAAATTGCACGAACTCTAAATCTTCTATAGCAGCTCCTGCTTTCCATGCAAGAGCAATCCCTTCCCCAGAGGATTGAGCAGGATTTGTTGTATTTGTAAATAAGTGCCCACCCCCACCTGTTGCCAAAACAACAGCTCTAGATTTAATCCAATATAAATTCGCTCCATCAAGAACCTGAACTCCTCTACATTCTTTATTTTCAATGAGAAGTTCAGTTACTCTTACACCCCTACAGTGAAGAATATTTTTTTGATTCTCAATATGATCTTCTAGAACTTCAACTAATGCTCGTCCAGTACGATCTTTAACATGTAAGACTCTTCTTCGTGAATGGGCTGCTTCCAAGGTAGTAGCTAGTTGATCAGAACTTTGATCAAAAATCATCCCTAAATTCTGCAACCTTTCTACACAACCTGGGGCTTCTTTAACTAGCATTTCTACAGCTTGAACATCACATAGTCCATCACCTGCTTTTAAAGTATCCTCAGCATGAAGATCAAATGAATCATCTTGTCTAACAACAGATGCAATTCCTCCTTGAGCCCATCTACTGGAAGATACCTTACTAGTATTTCTATTTAAAAGAAGCACTTTTAAATTTGCGGGTAATTCAAGACAAGTCATAAGGCCAGCAGCTCCAGCGCCTATAACGATTACATCCCAATTATTTATTGGTATCGGTTCTTGCGAAAATGGAGGCCTTAACATTAAACCAACCCACTAAAAGTTGGTTGCAGAATTGCTAAAACAATAAAAATACCATCAACAATTAATGTCGTTTGAATTACGTAACCAGAAACTAAGAGTGCTTTACCACTAGTAGTATTAATTGTGCCAGAATCTAAAATTTCTTTTGAAATAAACCAAAGTATAAGAGCAACAAAAACGATAATAGATAATGATTTTATTTGAATAAGACTCTCTGAAGTTTTTTGAAGAATCATAGGTGCATTTTCAGAATCTGCTGTAATTACCTGCCTCCATTGATCCATGATTCCGATTAAAAATATTGTAATATCTGTAACTGCGGTTCCAAATAAAGAAGAGATATAAAAACTTGAACCTATTTTCCAATCAGTACCAAATCCAATTAAAGCTAATGGGAGAACTACAGCTTCAACAAGTATGTGTAGGATAGGAAATGGGCTTAACCATCCCCAGAACAAACATCCCCCAAGCCAACTACCTGATATACCAAGTAATAATGAACTGACAATAAACCACTTATTTGATCCTTTCTGATTCAAAATAATTGCCGCTAAGACAATAATAAAAGTAAAACAAAGAGCACTTATTGGTTCTAATCTAACCCAAGGGGCTTGAACAAAAATAGGTAAAATTACAAAAAAAGAAGACCACAATCTTAAAGATATAGGATTTGATAAAAAACTATCTTCGTATGAATCAACTGTCTTACAGGATTCATAGTTGAATTTATCTTTTACTTCTAAATTTTTTGTAATTAATTCTTTCAATGAAAAAGGTTTTTTTAATTAATCTAAATCGTGTTTTAGAAAACTGCGAATGCCATATTTTAATAAATAAAAGGCCCATAATTTCACCCCTATATTTAGTTTTTTAAAAGTATTTAATACACTTTGAGTCATATATAAGTTTAGAATAAATATAAATAAGAGTATTTGGCCTTAAATTGTGTGGCAAGAAATTAATTACAAGGAAGATCCCATTGATCTTTTGGTTCCAAATATTACTTATAAAATAAATCCTGCGGAAATTGAAAGTATTGAAGCTAATTCCATTGCTGAAGAAATAGGATTTGAATCAGGTGATTCAATTATTAGTATTAATGGAAAAAAACCAAGAGATTTAATTGATTATCAGATTCTGATAAGTGAAGAAATTTTAGAAGTATCAGTTTTAGATAAAAATCATGAGATTCACAATATAAATATTGAAAAAGATCAAGACGTTAATTTAGGTATAAATTTTAAAGATGCATTATTTGATTCAATCAAGCAATGCAATAATAGATGTCCATTTTGTTTTATTGATCAACAACCAAGTGGTAAAAGAAAAAGCCTATATATAAAAGATGATGATTATAGATTAAGTTTCCTATATGGCTCTTATTTAACGCTTACGAATTTAAAAAAAGAAGACTGGGAAAGAATTGCTATACAAAAACTATCCCCACTTTTTATTTCAGTTCATGCTACTGATCCCGCCACAAGAGAAAAATTATTAAAAAATAAAAAAGCAGGAGTGATACTCGATCAAATTTCGTGGTTTGAAAAAAACTCTATTCAAATACATGCTCAAATTGTTGTTTGTCCAGATATAAATGATGGGGATATTCTCGAGAAATCAATTTTAGAACTTGCTGAATTCTACAAAAAAACCTTTCAAACAGTACTTTCAGTCGCAATAGTTCCTGTAGGACTTACAAAATTTAGACCTGAAAATGATGGATTGAAATCAATCAACCCAGAATACGCAAAAAAAACTATTAAACAAGTAGAGAAAATTCAAGCCTCTCTACAAATTACTCTTGGGACTCGTTTTTGTTGGCTAGCAGACGAATGGTATTTAATTGCTGGCACAAATTTACCTAGTTACAAAACCTACGAAAATATGCCACAAGAATCTAATGGAGTTGGGACTATTAGAAACTTTCTAGAAGCATTAAGAGAAAAGACTCAAAACCTACCCCAAAAAGTAAAAAAGCCAAAAAAAGTTAGTTGGATTGTTGGTAAATTAGTTTATGAAGCCCTAATTCCTACAGTTGAGAAATTAAACTTAATTAATGGATTAACAATTAATTTATATGGTTTGCCAAGTATTTATTGGGGTCAAGATCAAGTTGTTACAGGTCTTCTTACTGGAGAAGATCTAATTTACGGGCTGAAAAATAAGGATTTAGGAGAAGCTGTTTACATACCATCTATTATGTTAAAAATTAATACTAATTTATTTTTAGATGATAAAAATATTCAAGAAGTTGAGAATCAAATAAATACTAAAATTCACGTTCTTGAGGATTCAAATGATATTATTAATACTTTAATTGGTTAATCGAATATTTTCGAAATTATAAAACATGTTTAGAAGAGTAATAAATCCTTTATTATTGCCGCTTACTCTAAGTATGAATACCTTTAATGTTCTATCAAGCGAAATAAAAAATTACTTTGATAATGTTTTAGAAGAAAAATCAAATATTACTTTTGTTGATTATCAAGAAATAGAAAAACTTGTATTAAATAATCAAGAATTAAAATCATTACAAAACCTAGTAGCCTCTGCAAACTTTAATCTTTCCAGTCAAATCGCCAAAAGATACCCATCCTTAGATTTTCAAGCCAATGGGTTACCAAAATATGTCGCAGGTAAAAAGTACAGTAGCAATTCACCTACTTTAAAAACATCACAATTCACGGCTAATCCTTCCCTAAATATTAAATGGGATGTAATTGCCCCGCTAAGAGGATCTGAAATTAAAATTGCCAAAACAAATTACAAAATTGCAGAAAATAATTATGATATTAAGAAAAAAGATTTAATTCAAGAAGCAAGAATAAGATATCACAAATACAAAAAGTCATATCAAGATATTCAAAATAAAAAATTTACACTTGATTTATCAATTACAAGTTTAGAAAATGCTAAAGCGAAGCTAGATGCTGGAATTGGTACAAAATTTGAAGTTCTTGAAGCAGAAGCTCAATTATCTCGAGATCAACAATCACTTAATGAAAAGAAAATAGAACATGAAATTAATAAAATTTCTCTTAAAGAGATTCTTAATGTTAAGGGAGATATCGAAACCAATAAAGAGCAAAATCTCATAGGATTTTGGAATCATAAATTGAATAAAAATATTAGTGAAGGTTTGGATAAAAATCTTTCCTTAAAAAACCTTATTCTTCAAAAATCAATCAAAAAGAGCCAAGCAGATAGCTTTTTAGCTCAAAATAAGCCAAATATCTATATCAGTAATTCATTATCTAGTACATTTTCAAAGGGGGACTCTCTAGCAACTAACATTGACTCTGAAAAATATGGATCTAATTATACAAATATCATAAGTCTAAATTTTGCATGGAGTCTTTTTGATGGCGGACAAAATAAGAACTCCTACAAATCAAAAATAGCAGATGCAGAATCCGAAAAATATGCTTATGAAAATCTAAAAAATGTTTTATCCACAAGTATTAGTAAAGCCTATTTAAATCTTAAATTAAATGAAGAAAAAATAATCTCTACTCTTAAAGAAATTGAATCTAGCAAAGAGTCTGTAAGGCTTTCAAGACTTAGATATGATGTCGGAGTATCAACTCTAAAAGATGTTCTTGTAAGGCAAAGTGAATTAAGTAATGCGAAATCAAAAAATATTAATGCAATATATAATTACAATCTGAATGTAGATGAATTAGAAAGATTAACTTTCCTTGATAAAAGTAAAAATTGTTTGGGTAGTAATAATACTAAAATTAAAGATACAGAGTCTATTTGCAATTTATAAAGATGAATCCACCAAATTTAACTAATAAGCAACTACACGAATTAGATTCTTTATTTGAATTGGTTAGTCAACGTCAAACAAAAGATTTCGGAAATATTAGCGCCAGCAATAAAGCAGATGGATCATTATTAACAAGTTGTGATTTATGGAGTGACAAAACAATCGTAGATGGACTAGCTTCAATAGCTCCAGGTGAAGGCGTCCTTAGTGAAGAAGGGCAAAAGTTAATTCCAAATTCAAAAGCTTACTGGGTGGTCGATCCACTCGATGGGACAACAAATTTTGCTGCCGGTATTCCTTACTGGTCTATATCTGTAGCAAGGTTCTTTGATGGTAAACCACAATCCTCTTTTTTAATTATTCCTACATTGAAAAAAAAGTTTGTATCCATTAAAGGTAAAGGGGTTTGGTTAAATAACAAGAAAATAGATCCTAACCAAAATAATCATCAAAGTGAATGCATTTCTTTATGTAGTAGATCAATAAAAATTTTACAAAAAAAACCAAACTCAGTATTTCCTGGCAAAATCAGACTCTTAGGTGTATCGAGTTTAAATCTTACGAGTGTAGCGATGGGACAAACTTTCGGAGCAATAGAATCAACCCCTAAGATATGGGATATTGCAGCAGCCTGGCTGCTCTTAGAAGAACTCAATTGTTCTTTAGAGTGGTTAGAAACAGATCCTTTAAATTTAGTTTCAGGAGAAGACTTGAGCGATGTTAATTTTCCATTAATTGCTTGTAGATCTATAGAAAAATTTGAAATTTTAAAGCCATGGGGCAATTTATTATTAGAAAAATAGTTGCATCATAAATAAAAAATTGCTTGAAAAATTTCTTAATCAGATACAATAAAAATTAAGTAAATAAATAAAATATTTGAAGAAAATTAATATGCAGAGAAGCTCAACATGGATACTGAAAAGTTTATGGGGAGCTTGTGAGCGATGGAGCAAATCTGATTGTATTGATTTAAGCGCTGCATTTGCATACTATACACTTCAATCATTTTTTCCCATCCTTCTAATTTCTCTTTCAATAGCTTCATGGTTCCTAGGGAAACAAGAAGGATTAGATCAACAAATAATTGCCATTGCTGCTCAGCTTTTACCTCCTTCAGTAGTTGAGTTAGTAGAGACAACATTATTTAATTTGATAGATCAAGGTTTTGGAGCAGGTATTCTTGGGGCTATGTTTTTGCTTTTTACCGCAGGAAATGCATATCTATCTCTTCAAAGAGGTTCAGATAGGCTTTGGGAGGACGAAATTCCTTCTAAAAAAGTTAATGCGGCTTGGAGAGTGCAAGCTTCGAAGTTTCTCCGAAATAGAGTTGAAGCCTTTTTAATAGTATTCTTTATTGGTTTTTTAATGGTACTAGATCAAATTAGCGCAAATCTTAGGATGATCCCAAGCAACGTTTTAGAAAATCTTTCAAAATCTAATAATTTTATTTCTGATTTATTATTAAAGTTACCGCTATTACAAGTTGGTCAGTTTGCAATACCACTAATTGGCTTTTCTTTAATGGCTCTTTTATTACAAGCACTTTTACCCAGTAGAAAAGTTCCATTGAAACCACTGTTACCTGGATCTTTTCTTATTGGAATTGGCCTAACCACTTTGAACCTAGCAGTGAGCAAAAGTATTCTCTCACTTGGAGTAAGATTTCAAGCATACGGTTTTATTGGAGGTTTTCTTGTACTTACTGTCTGGGTATGGCTATTAGGAGTGATTTTATATTTTGGACAGTGTTGGAGCGTAGTAATTGCTAGTATGACTCTAGTAAATAAAAAAAGAAATTATAGATAAGGATAAGTAAGGTGAATTATTTTTTAAAAGCTAATAAAAATCTTCTTACCTACTCACTAATCATACTTTTCGTTATTCCAATTTTTGGATTTAACTTTTTCATTAGCTTTGTTGGAAATATCCTACTTCTTTTATTTTTAATCCCTCTTCTATTATTAGTTTTAGTGTTTATGGGTTTTAACTCTTACAAATCTAAAATTAATACATGCAAAAATTGTGGGGCAATATCATTAGGTTTAAGTGAAACCTGCATGAATTGCGGTGCAGATCTAGAGAATACAATTAAGAAGAATCAATTAAATAAAAAGCCTAGTGAAAGTACAATTGAAGTGGAAGCAGAAGAAATTCAGTAAAATACTAACCTATTCCAATTTGTCTAAGAATACTTTGTCCAGTAATTAATTCAGTACCAAGTCCAATCAAAATACCCATCATTGCCATACGGCCATTCCAAGTTTCTGCGAAATTTACGAACCCAAATCTTGGTTGATTCTCTTTATTCATAATTAACTAGATTATCTATCAAATTATTTTAACGTTTTAAGGAAGAATTTATGATAAATAATAAATTATTTATTTAACATGTCTTACACCATCAACAGGTCGATACTCATCTCCAGTTAACTCCTCAAATACAATGGCTGGCAGTCCTGTATCAAACATTGTTTGCAATGCTTCTTTTAACATAGGATTCCAACCACCAGTACTAACTTTTCCATGCCTTACAGTCCAGTCCCAAGTCCCTTGAAGGTCTCTAGGTAGTCTACCTTCTCTATCTCTTCGAGCGACTAAGTCTAAAGATTCAACTATACCTACAATTACTGGATTTTTACCGTAGGAAGGAGTAAGACTTAGTTCAAGTCTCACTGGATCTTCTTTAACCATTTTTAAACGAAACCTTGGCGGTAACTTGAGTGATCTTATTACCGCTGAGACAATTTTTGTTCTTAATTCCAATGTTTTTCCTTAGATATACTTTGATTAATCAGTTGTTGAACCTTTTTCTTCTAATGTAGAGTCATTGTCATTAGAAAATCTTACTGTTAGTAGTTCCTCTTCTGTTATGTTTCCTGATTTATCTAAAAGTTCTGGATGTATTGTGTACTTTTTTTGTTTAAAACTGGAAGTACTCAATCTTTGATTTTTATTATCGGATATACCCCAGCCGTTAGACATCACTTTAAAAGCTTTCCAAACTAAATATGTTAAAGCTGCAGAGTATATTATTGGAAAAAGGATAGTCATCAAACTTATAGATTAGTTAATAATATATTTAACATCATAGCCCGAAAAAAAGAAATTTAGCTACTTTAATTTATTAAATTTTTCTCTAAATTCAATAAATTTAATTAGTAGTTATATTTAAATTACACTGATATGGTGTATTAAATCTCTAGAAGAACATAAAAAATCAAAATTGAAAAGAGACATTCAAAAGCTATTAATAATCGCCTCATTAATTATAGTGAGCATTAGATATCCTGAAAAAGTCATATCCCAACAATTAAGTAAACCAAAAATTAATGAAGTTAATTTATATTCGAACAAATCTTTTATAACTAAAGCTGTAGAAAGAACCGGTGCAGCTGTGGTCACAATTGATACTCAAAGATATGTTCAAAAAAGAAATTTTTCAAGAAATCCACAACTATTTCTAGACCCATATTTTGAAAGATTTTTTGGATTAGATTTGCCTAACGAAAATCGACCAAGGATAGAGCAAAACCAAGGTAGTGGATTTATATTTGCTGATGGACTTGTAATGACCAATGCTCATGTAGTTAATGGATCAGATAAGGTAATTGTTGGTTTAACCAATGGCAAAAAATTAAACGCTAAACTGATAGGCCAAGACTCTTTTACTGATCTAGCTGTGCTAAAAATTGAAGGGAGAGGGCCTTGGCCAAAAGCAAAATTGGGCGATTCTTCAAAGATTAAAGTTGGTGATTGGGCTATAGCAGTTGGAAATCCATTCGGACTGGAAAACACAGTTACGCTTGGTATTATTAGTAATCTAAATAGAAACGTAACTCAATTAGGAATATATGATAAAAAACTTGAACTGATACAAACAGACGCTGCTATTAATCCTGGAAATTCTGGAGGTCCACTGTTGAATAGCGATGGAGAAGTAATTGGTATTAATACGTTGATAAGATCAGGACCAGGAGCGGGTTTGAGTTTCGCAATCCCAATTAATAAAGCTAAGGAAATTGCCTATCAACTTTTAAACAATGGAAAAGTAATACATCCTATGATTGGAATTAGCCTAATAGAAGAAAGTATTCCTGAGAGAGAAAATAATGTCGTAAAAGTTGGATATGTAGTACCGAACAGTCCAGCTGAAAAAAGTGGAATAAAGATAGATGATATTTTAATTAAAATAGGCGATAAAGATATTGAAACCGCATCAGACGTAATAAAACAAATTAGTAAAAATGGTATCAAAAAACAAGTAAATATTTTATTGAAGCGTAAAAATAAATTTATTAAATTAAAAGTAATACCAACTGATATTACTAATCTACAAAATAACTAAAAAATTTAATTTTCATTCCCTTTAAGTATCTCCACACATCTAGAAATACATCTACCATCTCTTATATCGCAGGAAGTAATGCATTCAAAATAACTTTCAATAGGATCAGGAATTTGAAAACGTTTTTCTTGGAAATCGTAATTTTTCATTTAAATTATTAAAACCTATTTTTGTATTTTCAACATTAATCAAAGACGGTAAACTATGTAAAGATAAATGAGTGATCTTACTTAGCCAATTGTAAATTTTATTAAAAGTAATCAAATTTTTTGGCTTTGAGTTTTTTCTAAAAAATATTCGTAATTACCATCATATGAAAATAACTTTGAATCTTTAATTTCAATAACTCTATTTGCAACCTTTGAAATAAAATACCGATCATGAGAAATGATTAATAATGAACCTTTATAATTTTTAATTGCTAATTCTAAATTTTCCTTAGATTGCAGATCCAAATGATTAGTTGGTTCGTCCAAAAGAAGGAAATTACTAGGATTAATAATCATGAGCGCCAATGCTAATCTTGCCTTTTCTCCCCCACTGAGTTGTTTAATATATTTAAAAACAGTTTCATTTTGAAAGCCAAAACCCCCTAAGAACGTTCTAACTTTTTTTTGGGACCATTCTGGAGATTTATTACATATTAAATCAATAACCCTTTCGTCAAGTGAAAGTGCTTCAGCCTGATTCTGTTCATAATAGCTTGTAATTATATTATGTTTACCAAGATTAATTTCTCCAATTTCAGGAGATATTTTTTTCATAATAATTTTTAGCAATGTAGATTTGCCGCAACCATTAGGTCCCAAAATTGCTATTTTCTCCCCAGAAGAAATCTTTAAATTAATATCTAAAAAAAGAATTTTATCCTCGAAACTATGAG
>CACGBL010000016.1:0-26582 GCA_902571355.1 uncultured Synechococcaceae cyanobacterium
TCTGAAATTGTTGAAATTGGTTCTGGTAGAACCACTTTTCTTTTTAATGCCTTTAAAAATATAAATGTAATTTCATTCGAACAAGATCTGCATTGGAAAAATGTAATTGAGCAATTTTTCTATAATAATAAAATAAAAAAGCCAATTATTAAACATTCAGAAGTAGAGCCCTTCAAAAATGGCGGGAAAATGAAAAATTTAATCCCTTCAAATTGCGATTTACTTTATATTGATGGGCCTTATTGTGATTTTAGAAAAAATTTTAATACCTTTACTGGGAAGCCTTGTTTTTATGATATTGAATCCTTTATTGAAAAAGGTTTTTTCCCAAAAATCATTATGGTTGATGGTAGAACAGATACAGTTGATCAAATCAAGAAATTAGTAGGTTCCAAGTATAGGTTTATCCCAGAAATGATTTATAGTTTGGAAAGAGGAAGTATTTTTTCTGCCTTAAACTTCTCAAGGCATTCTATTTTTATAAAAAAACATAACTAAAAAAAGATTATTAGTTTTTACTGATTTGAAATTTAATTTAAATACACACTAATTAGTTATAATGAAAGGGGTTGGGAATTTACAATTGATTCATAAATTAAGGATTTTTATTAAATTTATACTTTTGATAAATATTTTCGGCTTTTCAATAATTACAAATTCTCTTTTCGCAGAAATTAATCAAAGTAAAAAAAACATAAATGATCAGCTGAATATTTACTATTTACAACCCAGGGGTATCTTAAATGACTATATTTTGGGAACTGGAGATACTCTTTTTATTGAATTTTTTCCTCAAACTTCGTTTTCTTCTTTTTACACTATTGATGAGGAGGGAGAAATTTTTCTACCAATTTTAAAAGAAACTTATGTCAAGGGATTAACTCCCTCTGAATTAAATAATCTTCTTGAAGAAAGCTACTCCGAGCTAACTACAATAGATGAGTTAAAGGTAAAAGTTATAACCTTTAGATCTTTGAAACTAACTGTTAAAGGGGAAGTTATTAATCCTGGTGATTACATATTTCCTGCTTACACAAGTATGGCATTAAATAATGTTAAAAGGTTCACATCTATGCCGATGAGTGCTGGAGATGTAAAAATAGAATCGATAATTTCTAATGAAAGAGCTGACAAATCTAGTGAAAAAAATAAAGATATTTATAATTTACTACCAGATAGAATCGATGATTTAACCTTTGATGACGGGAAAAAAGAAACAGAAGGGAAATTGATTATGCTCTCAGATCTTATTCTTAGTTCAGGAGGCTTGACATCATTTAGTGATACATCAAAAATAAAAATAATCAGAAAAGCATCCTTAAGTGAAGGAGGAGGCAATAAACAAGCTATTTTTAACTTTAAACCTTTTTTAGAAGATCCTGTCTCTTCCAACGATATACGGTTATACAGCGGAGATCAAATAGTAATACCAAAACTTAAACAGGTAGATAAATCACTTATCTCAAAATCTGTCTTAAGAAATCTTACACCTAGATTTATTAATATTTTCGTTAGTGGCAAAATAGAAACACCTGGAGTTATTAAAATTCCTGTAAATGGGACCTTATCTGACCTGATAGATATTTCAGGACCAAGGAAACCTTTATCTGGGAAAATTGTATTAATAAGATATAACAGAGATGGTAGTTATGAAAAGAGAAATATAAGTTATAAAAGGAATGCTAAAGAAGGATCTCAAGCTAATCCAGTGCTTAAGGAGGGTGATTTAGTTTCAGTAACACAAAGCTTTTATGGGAAAACTACTGATTTTATAAGGGAAGTAACTGCACCAGCTATTGGGATCTTTGCTACTAAAGAAGTCGTAGATGACTTTTTTGATTGATTACCTAGTTTATATTAATTAAGTAAGACTTCTCTTAAATTAAGAATTTTAAAAATCCTTGGAATTTGAAAATAACTAATATTAAAGATTATTATCCTTATTAGGAAATTGTATTAAAGTTAATATCTATTAATTCAATAGCAATAAATCTACATCAAAAAAGTATAATAACTTAAGTTTTTATTTGGCTTATGGAATTTATTAGTAGGATTTCTTAATTAATTATGATGATACTTGTTACAGGGGCTGCAGGGTTTATTGGATTTCATTTATCTCTAAAGTTAATTAAAGAAGGTTATTCTGTTATTGGAATTGATAATTTAAATAATTATTATTCAATTAAGTTGAAAGAAGAAAGACTAAATATTTTACAAAAAACATCTAAAGATTTGAAATTAAAATTTAATTTTGAAAGAGGGGACTTAGAGGATAAAACTTTTTTAAATAGGTTGTTTGAAAAATTCGAACCTCAAATTGTTATTAATCTAGCTGCTCAGGCTGGAGTAAGATACTCTATAAAAAATCCAGATGCTTATGTTCAATCTAATTTAGTTGGATTTATAAATATCCTTGAGTTATCAAGAAAATTTAAAATCAAGCATTTGATTTATGCGAGCAGTAGTTCTGTGTATGGAGGGAACCAAAATTTACCATTCAAAGAATCTGATGGTGTAGATCATCCTGTAAGTTTGTATGCTGCTACTAAAAAAGCAAATGAACTTATGGCTCATTCATATAGTCATCTATATGATATCCCTGCTACTGGATTGCGATTTTTTACAGTCTATGGTCCATGGGGTAGACCTGATATGGCTTTGTTCCTTTTTACAAAAGCTATATTAGAGGGAAAGGAAATTAACGTTTATAATAATGGCGATATGAAAAGAGACTTTACTTACATAGATGACATTACTGAATCTATATCAAGATTGATTAAATTAATACCTAAAAAAAATAATAAATTTGACCTCCTCCATCCTGATCCTGCTCAAAGTTGGTGCGCACATAGGATTTTTAATATAGGCAATTCTAATCCTGTTAATCTTATTGATTTTATTGATGCAATTGAAGATAAATTAGGAAAGAAAGCAAAAAAGAAAAATTTGCCAATGCAGCCTGGAGATGTTGCTTCTACCTTTGCTGATACATTATTATTACAGAAACTCATTGGCTTCAAACCCCAAACTTCAATAGAAGAGGGAATTGGCAAATTTATTGAATGGTATAAAGATTTTCATAAACTATGAATCTCCCAAATTTTACTGAAACAAAGATAGCTGTAATTGGATTAGGTTATGTTGGGTTGCCATTGGCAGTAGAGTTTTCAGAAAAGAAAAAATGTTTAATCTCTGGAGATATTCTCGATAGGAATGTCATAGGTTTTGACTTGAATGAAATAAGGATTAAGGAGTTAATAAAAGGCCATGATAGAAATCAAGAGATAAGTGCTACCAGATTAAATAAATTAATTAATTTAAAATTTACAGGTAAAACAAAAGAATTAATAAATTGTGATGTTTTTATTGTTACCGTACCTACTCCTATAAATAGTAAAAATGAGCCTGACTTATCAGCTTTAATAAGTGCTTCTGCGATTGTTGGCAAAATCTTAAAAATAAGGGAATCTAAATATGATCCAATAATTGTATTCGAGAGTACTGTATATCCTGGTGCAACTGAGGAAGTTTGTGTACCAGTAATAGAGAAAGAGTCTGGGTTTAAATTTAATGAAAGTTTTTATTGTGGCTATAGTCCAGAAAGAATTAATCCTGGCGATAAAAAATATAGTCTCACTACAATAAAAAAAGTGACAAGTGGCAGTACTGAAGAAGTAGGATTTTGGATTGATAGATTCTATGGTTCCATAATAAATGCAGGAACTCACTTGGCTAAAAATATAAAAATTGCTGAAGCTGCCAAAGTAATTGAAAATACACAGCGAGATCTTAATATTGCTCTTATAAATGAATTAACTATTATATTTGATAAGTTAGGCATTGATACGCATAAAGTTTTAGAGGCAGCTGGAACTAAGTGGAATTTTTTACCTTTTAAGCCAGGATTAGTTGGAGGACATTGTATTGGAGTAGATCCATATTATTTAACATATAAAGCTGAACAAATTGGATATGTTCCGAGAATTATTCTTTCAGGTAGAGAGTTAAACGATAATATGAGTAGTTTTGTCTGTGAAAAATTAATAAGAGAGATGAAACTAAGGGAAATGGTTTTAGAAAAATCAAAAATATTAATAATGGGTTTTGCTTTCAAGGAAAACTGCCCAGATTCAAGAAATACAAAAATAATTGATGTAATAAATTGTTTAAAAAATAATAATATGTTAGTGGATGTTTATGATCCCTATGTAAATGAAGACGAGGTTCTCAAATACTATAATTTGAAATTGACTGAAAAGCTTAAATCAAATAATTATGATTCAGTATTACTTGCAGTATCTCATAATGAATTTAAAGAACTTGGAATTGATTTTATTAAATCTCTTTTAAAAAAAGATGGCGTAATATTTGATCTTAAAAATTTATTTGATTCTGAATTATCCGACTTGAGATTATGAAAATCTTTTTAAAAAAATTTCAAGGTTTATGTTAATTTTAAATGATATTTGATATCAAAAATTCTTTTATATTAGGTACTTTTAATTCCTTAAAGGGGAAATATTTATTAATTTTTCTTGTTATTTGTTTATTATCTATTTTTGAAGGGTTGTTATTATCCGCTTCTATCTCTGGAATTATCCCATTGATCGATAATTTATCTAATAATGAAATAAAACAAAATGCTGTTTGGCCGATATCGCTTTTTTTGAATTTATCATCGTTGAATTTAAATACTATATTAACAATTTTCAGTTGTTTGATTATTTCAAAAGTTATCGTTTCTTTAATAAATTTACTGATGACAATTTATTTAAAAATAATTCTTTGGGATAAATGGCAAAGAAATATTATTAAGAAACAATTGTCAATTGACTATAACTTATGGAAAAAAGAAAATCGTGGGAAAATAATTAATGATTTATCAAAAGAAATCAGAGCAGCTAGTTCATACATTTTTTCTTTTTCTACTTTAATAAATAAATCATTTTTAATTCTAATATTATTATTTTCAATGATTCTTGTAAATTTTAAGGTTGTATTAGTATTTTTATTTTTAATTTTGTTTATAAATTTATTAATTAAGCCTTTTATTAATTTTTCAGTAAGACTTTCTAAAAAAAGTATTAAATTGTCAGCTTCATACATTTCATTAGTTTCTCAAATGATTAATTCTGTAAGAGATATAAGATTATTAAAAATTGAAAAATATATTTCTAAAGATATTTTTTATTCAAATAAGAGTTTGCTCAAGAACAATGCTTATTTATCAACATACCAAAACTCACCAAAATTAATTGTTGAATTAATTGTTGGTGCATTCTTTTTTATTTTATCTATATTTGTAGGTTTTAATTCTATTGATTTAAGTAATGTATTCGATGTTGGTATCTTGGCCTTTTTTATAACTTGTTTTATAAAATTATTAAGTGAACTCTCAAATTTGACAAGTATTTATTTAAAGATTGCTCGTCGATATCAACAATATCTTAATATTTTAAAAGCTCAGCAATTTGATAAGAAATCTTTAGAAATTTTCTTCACCAGTTCTAAACAAAAACTTCAGCTAGAAACTTTAGAAGTTAAAAACTTAAATTTTTATTATGGTAATAAGAGTATTCTTGAAGAAATAAGTTTTGTTATTAAAAAAGGCACAGTAAATTATTTATATGGCTCTTCAGGTTCAGGAAAAACAACATTGATTGAGTTAATTACAAGATTACAAGATCCTAAAAGAAACACAATCAATTTAAATGGTAAAGATATAACAGAATATGCATTTCAAGATTATAGGAATTTCATTGGTTATGTTCCGCAGGAGCCAATGTTATTTAATGGAACATTTCGCGAAAATATCAATATTTATAAAAAAGATATACCAAATAAGTCAATTAATAAAATACTAGAAATATGTAATTTAAAGGATTTTATAGATCTTCAAGAAAAAGGATTAGAAACAAAAATAACAAATAATGGTAATAGTCTTTCAGGAGGTCAAAAATGTAGATTAGCTATTGCAAGAGCCTTAGTTATGAGACCATCATTATTGATATTAGATGAAACTCTTGGAGGGGTCGAATCAACTTTAGAAAAAAAGATAATTAATTCCTTACGAAAATTGAAAGATCTTACTATTTTGGTAATAAGTCATAGAAAGGAAAATAGTAATTTAGCTGATCAGATTTTACAAATTGATCAGGGTAAAATATCCAGTAATATTTCCTAAAATAATCTGTTTTTTTTATGAATTTAGTAAATTTAGAACCAGATAATTTTTCGAAAACTGCTAGTGATTTACTTTGTAAAGAATTTAATTATGTAGAAATAAATTCTTCAGATAATGAAAAATGTTTTTGGGAAAAAGTTTCAAATGCCACTGTTATATGGACAAGACTAAATCATAAAATTTCATCAGATTTTTTAAAAAAAGCTAGTAAATTAAAAATTATTGCAACTCCTACAACAGGTCTAACTCATATTGATTTGAAAGCATGTAATGAAAAAGGAATAGTTATATTAAGTCTAAAAGGGGAGGTGGAATTTTTAGAAAAGATAACATCAACAGCAGAATTAACGATTGGATTAATGCTCGAGTTGATTAGACATATAGGAAAAGCGAATGAAGATGTAATAAAAAAATATGCTTGGGATAGGGATCAATTCAGAGGAATTCAATTATCTGGTAAAAAACTTGGCATAATTGGGATGGGTAGATTAGGAAAATTAGTCTCGAGAATTGCAATTTCTTTCGGTA
Organism: uncultured Synechococcaceae cyanobacterium; assembly: GCA_902571355.1. GTDB lineage: Bacteria > Cyanobacteriota > Cyanobacteriia > PCC-6307 > Cyanobiaceae > Prochlorococcus_A. The sequence continues at coordinate 6,713 of CACGBL010000016.1, forward strand.
TGGAAATAGTCTATTTTGATATAAAAAAGATTAATACTGATCAAAATTGTAAAAGCTGTTCTACTCTAATTGAATTACTTACTGATTCAGATTTTATCTCTCTTCATGCAGATCTGAATGACTTAAATGAGAAAATGATAAGTAAAAAGGAATTTGATGTTATGAAAAAATCCGCATATTTCATAAATACTTCAAGAGGTGAACTTGTTGATGAAATTGATTTATTAAATGCCTTAAGAACTAAATCTATTGCTGGAGCAGCAATAGATGTCATTTCAAATGAGAACCTGGTTTCAAAGGATCTCCAAAATCATCCTTTGGTTAATTACTCAAATAATAATAATAATTTAATAATTACTCCACATATAGGAGGTGCATCTTATGATGCTATGCAGATTACAGAGTTTTTTCTTGCTGAAAAGTTGTTGAACTATTTGAATGAAACTTAAAGTTTTGATTTTTATTTAACCTAATATTTCAGTCTTTTAAATTATGAAAAATGTTTGCATAGTAATAACTGCAAGGCCAAGTTATTCAAGAATAAAATCAGTAATGATTGCATTAAAAAAGCATAAACAAATTAATCTTAAAGTTGTTGTTACAGCATCTTCTTTATTAGAAAGATATGGAAAAGTAGCAGATGTTATAAAAAAAGATGGGTTCGATGTAGAAGCAGAAGCTTTTTCAATCATTGAAGGAGGAAGTTTACCTCAAGCTGTAAGCAGTGTTGGAGTATCGTTGATAGAGCTATCTTCAATTTTTTCTAGAATCAAACCAGATTTTGTTGTTACCATAGCTGATAGATACGAGACTATTGCAAATGCTATAGCTGCTTCTTACATGAATATTCCTTTGATTCATATCCAAGGAGGTGAGTTTACTGGCTCTATAGATAATAAAGTAAGGCATGCCATTACAAAATTAGCCGATGTACATTTTGTTGCATCTTCAGTCGCTATGAAAAGAGTAATTGCTATGGGAGAAGATCCAGAATTTGTTTTTAATACTGGATGTCCTTCTATCGATATTGCAAAAGAGGTCCTTGAGAGAAATTTTTCTAATTTTAATCCTTTTGAAAGTTATTCTGGTACAGGCCCTTTATTAGATTTGTCAAAAGGATATGTTGTTGTTATGCAACATCCAGTTACTACAGAACATGAGGAAGCATCTATTCAAATAAAGAAAACTTTAAATGCTATGAAAAGGCTCAATAAACCAATTTTATGGTTTTGGCCGAATGTAGATGCTGGATCAGATGCCACTTCGAAAGTTTTAAGAGTGTTTAGAGAAAAAGAACCTAATAATAAATTTCACTTTATAAAAAATATGAAGCCTAAAGACTTCCTTCAACTTTTGCTCAACTCTTCATGCCTGGTAGGGAACTCAAGTGTAGGAATAAGAGAATGCGCGTTTCTTGGCGTGCCAGTGGTTAATATTGGTAGTAGACAAAATGGTAGGGAAAGATCTGAAAATGTAATTGACGTTGATTATGAGGAAGATTCAATATATTTAGCATCTCAAGATCAAATACGAAATGGTAAGTATAAGTCATCGAACACTTACGGAAGCGGAAATTCGGGTGAGAAAATTGCAGAAATTATTTCTAAAATAGAAGTTAATGTTGAAAAGAAAGATTTTTTGCACTCTCTTAAAAATTAATGAAAAATATTAAAGTTTTAGGTCTTATAAATGCTAGAGGAGGTTCCAAGGGGGTTCCAAGAAAAAATATAAAATTACTTGGTGGACAACCTTTGATTGCATGGTCAATTAAAGCTGGATTAAAGTCAAAATATATTAATAAATTGATTGTTTCTACAGATGATAGTGAAATAGCAGAAGTATCAAGATCCTTTGGAGCTGAGGTCCCTTTTATGCGGCCAAAGGAATTAGCTAGTGACTCCTCTTTACAAATAGATTCTATTAAACACGCAATCAGTTTTCTAGAAGATAAAGGGGAATACTTTGATATAATTTTACTTCTACAACCTACCACCCCTTTGAGAAAAACTCTTGATATAGATTCTTCACTAGAGTTACTCATTGAGAAAAATGCTGATACTGTTATTTCAGTAACTGATGTCGGTGGTAGACATCCTGCAACTTGCTATAAGCCTCAAAAAGATTATAGTATTGTTCCTTATATAAAGTCAGATGAGAGAGGCGTTTTGAGACAAGAATTTAACCCTATTCTTTGGCGTAATGGAGCAATTTATGCTACGAAAAGAAATGTCATAATAGATAATAATTCTTTGTACGGCGAATCAATTGTAGGTTATGAAATGGGGGAAGAGAGAAGTTTTAATATAGATAGCCTATTTGATTGGAATTTGACTGAAGCTTATATTAAACATAGCCATAATTCAGATTATTAAATTGAACATCATAGGACTATGTCAGGGTAACAACTTTGGTTTGTTTTCAAAACTAATTGATTTAACTAATGATGAAATAAATTATCAAAAAGTAGGTATTTTTGTGGCAGATTATGAAATTTTTAAATCTCAAACAAAAAATAATAATTTTATCGATAAATATAAAGTTGAAGTTTTAAAAGAGTGGGAGACCATTAGAGTTGGGCTGGAAAGAAATCCAAATATAGAAAATATACAAAAATGGCAAAAAAGATACGGTGATTTAAGTTTGTGGTACGGGCTTTTAGCTGATAGACGACTATTTTTTGGAAAGTACTGTAAGTCAATACAATCTTACAAACCACGCTTATCAGAGGAAAAATTAATGGGTATACTTGAAGAAGCACTAGAAAATATAGAACTTCTATTCAAAAAAATAAATCCTGATATTGTTTTCGGCTTTGTTCCAGTTACTTTGCATGAATATTTAATAATCAATTATGCACTAGTAAGAAAAATACCTATTAGATTATTGAGATCTACAAAGATTGAAAATTATATTTCTTTAAATGATTCTTTATTTGGATTGTCCAATCATATAAAAAATTCTTTTAGTATGGATTTTAATATTAGGACTATTAAATCAGTAAATAATTATATCAAAAAAACAAAAAATAGAGGAGCTATATATGAAGGGATGCATTTAGAAAAATATGTTTATAGAGATTTTTTACCTCTCATAACAATTTCGAAAATATTTAAAGCAATTGGATTAGAGATCAGAAGAATTACGGACCCAATTAGTTTTTTTGATACACATAACCCAGGTTATTTATGGCCTGCATTAATTGAAAATGTTTATCAACCATTTATGGCATCTCGAATAAGAAGATTTTTAAACAAAAGTGGAAGACTATTTAAAAAATCTATTGAAAGAAAATACTGTCTATTCCCATTGCATTTTGAACCAGAAATTGCCTTACAGATTTACGCTAGACCTTTTCAAAATCAGATAGAGCTAGCAAGAAATATTGCATTATCTCTGCCACCAGGAGTCCATTTAGTTGTAAAAGAACACCCTAGATCCATAGGGGTAAGACCTCTAAAATACTATAAGAAACTTTTAGAAATACCAAATGTTCTAATAGCACCCTTCGATTCTTCTTCTTTTGATCTTGTTAGAAATTCAATTTTAGTTTCTGTTATTACCGGTAATATTGGACTTGAAGCAGCTGTTCTTGGAAAGCCTGTAATAGTTTTTGGACAAACTGAATACACAGAACTGCCAGTACATATGGTTAAAAAATGTACAAATCTTTTTGATTTAAGTAAGGATATTAATGAATTAATTGTTAATTATAGTTTTAATTTGAAAGCAATTAAGGGTTTTTTAGGGTCAATAGTAGAAAATTCTGTGCCTGTTGATTTATATTCAACTTTATATGCAAAAAAAGGTCGGCATTCATTTTCAACCAATAATTATGAGGATCAACTTTTAATTTTGAAAGAATACCTAATCAAAAGGTTTACTTCCTGAATATTTTTATACAGAATATGCAAATTTTTTCTCCAAATTTTGAAATTAGAAATATCCAAATTGGTTTGAATTTTAAACCAATTATTATTGCTGAAGTAGCTCAAGCTCATGATGGTTCATTGGGCTTTGCTCATTCTTTCATAGATATCGCATCTGAATCAGGAGCTGATGCAATAAAATTTCAAACACATATCGCGGATGCTGAAAGTACACTTGACGAACCATTTAGGGTTAAATTTTCAAAACAAGATAGTAGTAGATATGCCTATTGGAAACGAATGGAATTTTCTTTTAATGAATGGTTAGGTTTATATAAGCATGCTCTTGAAAAAAATCTAATTTTTTTATCTTCTCCATTTTCGTTTGAAGCTATTGATTTACTCACAAAATTAGATATACCTGCCTGGAAAATTGCCTCTGGTGAAGTTATGAATTATCCTTTCTTAGATAAGATTTCTGAAACTAAAAAACCAATATTAATTTCTTCAGGTATGAGTTCTTATGCAGAAATTGACAATGTAATGGGATATTTAAAAAAATTAGAAATTAAAGATGTAGGTTTGTTTCAATGTACTACTAAGTATCCTACGCCTCTTAATGAAATAGGTTTAAATGTGATGAAAAATTTTAATTTTAAATACAAATGTCCTGTTGGTCTATCAGATCATAGTGGTGATATTATTCCCGCGATTATGTCAATGGTCTATGGTGCATCAATGATAGAGGTTCATATCGCTTTGAATTCAATGCAATTTGGCCCAGATACAAAATCATCTTTAAACCCTAATCAGTTAAAAGAACTTTGCAGAGCAAGAGATATCATATACACAATAAAAAATAATGACGTTGACAAAGATATTATGTCTAGAAATTTAGAAAGTGTATCAAATCTTTTTGGGAGATCAATAGCCTTAAAAAGTCCTCAAAAAAAAGGTACAGTTTTAACAAAAGATATGTTGACCTTAAAGAAACCCTCAGGAGGTATTCCTCCTAATGAAATAGATAAATTAGTTGGTAAAAAGTTAAATAAAGATGTTAGTCATTGCTATCTTTTGAGAACTACAGATTTGGCAAATAATTAGATTTTTAAAAATACCATTTTCATAAAATATGAAGCTATTAAATATATTTGATAAAAAATTTCAATTTTTTGTTATTTTTTTGTTTTTTAATGAAATAATCAATAAGTTTTTTTCCTTTTTAAATATAAATATTTCTTTATTTAGTATAACTCAGCTAATTAATATATCATTTTTTCTAATTTTGATTACAAATTATATGGCAGGTAAGAATCAATTTCAAAATTTAAAATTTAAAAAATTAATTTACTGGATGATTTTAATCTCTGTACCACTCGTTTTAGAACTTGTGCATTTTATTAGTGGAGAAAAGCTTGGCATTAATATAATCAGAAATCTTTATCTTTGTATGATTGGATCATTCTTAGGATTTTATTTTTCAGCAATAAATAAGAATAATTTCTCTAATATAAGTAAGTTAATTTCATATTTCTTTGTTATCACAATAAGTTTTCAGGTTTTTACAAAAGTTTTAGGAATATCTAATCTTTATTATACGGAAATTGTTTCTTACTCTATTTTTTGGTTACTTTTAAAAACCCTAGCGTGTAGATTTTATAAAATTAAAATTAATGATCAGCATTTAGATTATATTTTATCCATATTAACTATAATTTTTTCAATATTAAATTTTACAGTGGGACCTTTAATCTATTTAATAGTTTATTTTTTCCTTACATTTAACTTTAAAAATAAATATTTGGTATTTTCATTTTTATTTTTATTTTTGATTTTAATTAATATAGATTTACCAATAATTTCTTACTTAAATTATTTTTATCAAGATAATAAAGACATCTTTCTTACAGGTCTTGATGGTGAGATTGAATACTTTAATATTGATAATTTGCAGATTATTAGTAGTTATCCACAATACGATCAAATAATGTCCACCTATATTAGAAACTATGCTAATAAGCTTGTATTCGAACAGTTTTTAAATAGTCCAATAATTGGTAATGGCTTATCTGTTATTTATAATTTGAAAATTGTTAACTATAGATCCCACACTTATATTTTATTATTATTGGGTTCCTATGGAATCTTTGGAATATTAATCTTTATAGGACAATCTATTTCTTTTGTAAACAAATTTGATATAAGATTATTATTAAAATTTTTTATTTTTATTTTGATTACATCTTCTTTTACTGGAGATTTTCCTCCTATTTATAGTTTCCTGGGTGTTTGGACTTTTACTTCGTTAGAAAATATTAAAAGTAATGATAATATTCTACTTAATAAATAGGTCAAATAAAATTTATTATTTGAAGAATTTTTTAACTTATCAAAGTAAGTTTATAATTAATAGTTTTAAATTTTCATATATCAATTCTTGATTTAAAACTATACTTTATTCAGAATTTTAATGATTAATTCTGTCCTTACTTTATAATTATATTTTTTTTCAAATAAATTTTTTGAGTTGAAACTTATTTTTTCTAGATCATCTTTATTTATTTTTTTAATAGTATTTACCCATTCAATATTTTTTTGGTAATTTTTAATAAAATAACAAGTATTATTATCCTCTAAAATCTCTTCTAAGACACTATGATAACTTGCTATGATTAATAATCCTGAATTCATATAATCAAACATTTTTAAAGGTGACATCCAGCTAATAGAGTTCAATTTAAACTTGCCCATTTGCAATCTTTTCTGATAAGGCATTAAACCAACATCAGCCATGCTCATTAATTTGAGAGTCTCTTGGTGTGATACTTTACCAACAAAAAAAATATTATTTGGGATTTCAATAAAATCTGATTTCTTAAATTCACCAACTATTATAAATTTTACTTTTTGCAAGACTCTAGCAATATTGATTATTAATTCTACTCCTCTTCCTTCTCCAGCTGAGCCAGCATAAATGCATTTTATTTCATTTTCATTTTTTAAAAAATTTTTTAATAAGTACGTAACTCTATAAAGACTTTTATCATTGAGGTCATATTCAGGAGATGAATCTGGAGCTATTAAAATGTTATCTATATTAAAAAGTTTATATTCTATTAAAGTAAGTTTTTTTAATTTTTTTGAGATAAATACTTTTGAAACGAATCGGGACTCAACAACTTTTTTTTGCATAAACCTCAAGATTTTATTATTTTCTATATTATGAATCTCATAGGTTTGTTTAATATTGGTAAGAGAAAGAAAATATGAAGCAATTAATGACCTTGAGTATATGTAAAGGTTAGTTTTTTTAGTGAATTTTGAATTAAAAAAAAATTTAATACAAATTAGTAATTGATAAATTGAATTAAATATATCCCTGGAAAAGATTTTAAAAATATTATTTATTTCAAAAATTCCTAAAGGAATAGTTTTTAAGTTAGATGCATCTGAAATTAATTTTTTTAATTCCTTTTTGCCTAAAGGGGTTAATGATACATAATGAGTTTTCTGAAACTTATTTGATAAGTAATAATATTGACAAAGAGATTGAATTGTATTTGCTCTAACTTTGTAAAGAATAGTAGGGGCAAGATAAAGTAGTTTTTTATTCATTTTTTAAATTTTATATCCTATACCAGGAAAATTAAGCCCCTTTCTTTTTTGGTTAGAATAGTTTTCTTTTGATGAAATTATTTTTAGAAAAGTAAGATACCTGAACCAAATACTCCATAAATCAGCTTTATTTATTGAGAAATTTCCGTCAGAACACCAATGGGGTTTTAACAGTTTTTCGCCATAAATAAGAATTGAAATATTAAATTTTATTCTTTCTATCATGATAGTGAGGTTTTTAGAAGAGATCACATCATTAACTCTATGCATTATGTTTGGTTTAAACAGAGATTCTTGAAACATATAGTTTTCATATTTTTTAATACTTTTAATAATAAGATTACACTTCTTATATTTATTTAAAAATTTATTGAACAATACTTTATTCTTAGACAAAAGAAATATTGCATCATAGTCATAACAGGCACTTCCTCCTGAATATGGAGCAAAATTCCCATTAGAGTCAACGCATAAATAAGCACTTAGTGAAACTGGATTCCAATCTATTTTTACGTAATTATGATCTTCCAAAAATTCAAAGATTTCATATTGATGGTATGAGTTTTGTATTCCTCTTAATGATGCTTGCGATTTCTGTGACCATAATCCAGTTTTTGGGTTCATATATTGTAAATGTATATCAATCCATTCATCTAAAGCATTATTGGCGTTATTGTAATTAAATATAAATTTTAAACTAGTAAGAACAATCCCCTTAAACATTGCGAAATTCCCTGTTCCAGGCTTTCCAAAAAGGGTATCGTTGTCAATAAGAATTTTCTTTTTATAAAAAGAAAAAATTTTTTCTAAACCTCTGAAAATTAAATCGCTGTATTTTTTCTGGTCGTATGAATATAGAGCACTGCAATTAAAACAAAATAATTGCATAAATTTTTTAGATTCTGTATTATTTAATTCAATATTTCTAGTTTGAGAGATTAAGCTTTCCTTAATTCTTTTAATTATCAATTCAATTGTTTGTTCGTTTTTATCGTGGATATCTTTTTCTAAAAAATATAAAATGTAATAACTAAAAACATTTGAAAAGTAATTGTTTTGAGAAAAAGGTGTTAAACCATATAATTGCTCACTATCTAAATGGTAATTTAGTTGTTTATTTATTTTTTCATTAATTTTTTCGAGTTTAAGCATTAAATTTAATAAATTAGTTATTATAAGTGATTATTATTGCAGGAGATAATAAAAGTTTTCCTTTATTAATTGGAATTAAATCTATTAAAAAATTTATAATTTTTTTTATATTATTTTGTAGATTACTTTTGTTTGTATAAATATATTTTGTTGGATTAATTCTGATATTCTTGAAGTTTGATTTCTTGATTATCTTTTTTAAATAATTTAAATTATGGTGCCTTTCCATCCAAGAATCATTTTGCAAATCAATACTATTGAAGATACCTATCTTATTTAGATTTTTTAAGTAATAAAACAGTAATTTTAAAAAATTACTTGATAAAGACAATTCAAATTCTTTTTTTGTAAGACCTCTTGTCAAAAATGCGAATATCGTACTTTTTATTATAGAAATATTATTATTTTTAGTATATTTTTTTTGATATTTATTGTATCGGTTAAATCTTAAATAAAAGTATGATTCAAAACTTGATGATGATTTCATTGATTTATTCTTGTTACCAAAATATTCGTACTTCAATTGAAGTTTGATGTCTCTTATTCTGTTCCTCAAGTTATAAGGATTTGCTGAGGTTGCATGAATAAACTTTGTATTATTTCTTTGTGCAATTGTTTCTTCTAAATTAATAAAATTTTCAATATCACCAACATGTTCAATGACATCGTAACTCATTATATGAGTTATCTTTTGTTTGGATTTTTTATTTTTTAAGGAAATAAATTTTTCATAATTTCCATTAATAAATTCAATTTTATCATCAATTATTGAAGGCCAAATCTTCTTGCAGTTATTAACTGACTCTTCAAATGGCTCCAGCATAATAATTTGATTTTCAGTGTATTGAGTTAAGAGATAACTTAGAAAACCATGACATCCGCCAAGATCTATTATGTTAGCATCTTTATTATTAATATCCTTTTTATTTAGAAGATCTATTAACTGCTTATACTTCATTGATTCAGCTTCTATAGTATTCTCATCTTTAAATATTCTGTAGATATATTTTTTAAAATAATCTGAGTCAATTTTTTTAAGTTTTTTAAAAATAACACCTCTTAAATTAAGACAAATATTAGATATAACTTTTGAATCTTTATCTTTTTTAAATTGCATACTTTTCTATATAGAAATAATTCATATTTTAACTTATGGCCTAAATTTATTGATAATTTTTGTTAATAAGTAAGTAATCAATATTTACTTCTCCTAATGCCAAATATGAATTTAATTCTAATATTTGTTCTTCTATTGTATTCCCTAAGGTTACTATAACAATAACAACATCTTTATTAATAACCTCTTTAAAATTTTTTGCAATTTTAACTTTATTTTTGTCATTTAAAATTTTACTCAAATTTTCGTATAACTTATTAGTTGTTATATTATTTTCTAAATCTAAGGGTATGATTTTGTAGAAAATATTTTCTTTATATAAATTGTTATTGACAATAATTTGCGATATCTCCTCTGTTTCTTTTGAGGAATTTTTATAGTTAATAGTCTTAGTAATTCTTGCTTTAATTAATTTTTTAAACTTTGTTAATGAATATATTTTTTTACTTAAGATATCTGTAATAAACGCTAATAGCAAGCCAAGAAATAATCCATTAATAGATCCTAAAATTACGAGTCTTTTTTTTCTTGGCAATATTGGATAATCACCCAATGTGGGTTCAGAAATAACTGTCCAAGGTTTTTGCCTTTTACTATTTTCAACTTGAAAACTGAAGTAATCTCTTTCTAACTTATTTCTTGCAGCTTCTTTTCTTATTGCATCTCTCTGAAGTTGTTGAAATTTTAGTATTATCTCCTTATTTTCATTTATCCGCTTATAAATACCTTCTGAGATTTTTAATCTGCGCTCTAATTTCTTTGACATCTCAGAATTATTTTTTTGCTTTTCAATTTCTATTGATTTTTTTAAATTAGCTATACTTTGTTTTAAAATATTCGAATCACCTAATATTTGGTCAGTTATTTTTAATCTGCCTTCAATAGAATTTTCCATCATGAATTTATTAAGTTTCCTCGAACTTAATAAATTTTCTTCTCTAGCTTTTAAAAGAGCCCTTTTTAATAGATCATTAGTATCTTTTAGAAAATTTTCTTTTTCTTTAATGGAGTATTCTTGATATTCTTTTGAAATCTTATTTAATACATCTTTAATATGCTCCTTACTGAAGTCTTTATATTTAGTAGAGAGAATTGTATTTGTTTTTGCTTCAATTGTAAGATTCTTTGACCATTTTTTAAATTTAAATTTAGAGATATCATTACCTATTAACTTTTGATAATTTTTTACATCTTCAAAAATTGGATTTAAAACATAGGGACTTTTTAATATTACTAATTCACTTTTAGCGGTAGTTCCGCCTTGCATATTAGTTAAAGAACTTAAACTTGGTAAAATCCCAACGTTGGAAATATCATTTTTATTTAATTTAATAATGAATTCACCTTCCCAAACATGTTTTTTAAAAATTGCTGTGGTTAAAGATATCAATGTAGCTATAAAAGTTATTGTGAAAATAATTTTTTTCCTTCTTTTGAAGCAATCTATAATATCTTCGCCATTAATACCTATTGTATTGTTTTCTTTTATATCAATTTCTGACATGAAAAATTTTTAAGTTTTTATCTATTTCTAATTTATATTTGCGTAAGTTCCAAATTACTAAATTTTATAAAACTTATTAAATTAAGTTTTATAAAAATTCCTAATATATATTTTTTAACTTGTAAAATCTTGACCATCTAATGTTAAAAACTGTTGAAAAAATTAAATTTATAAAATTTTTTTACTTATTAAAAATTATAATCAAATATATTCAAAATATTATTGTCTAGTCAGAAACCTAAGCAATTCATAAGCTTACTAAGTAGATTTGCTTCAAATTATAAAATTAAAAATAATAATTGGCTTGAAATAGGTTGTGGAAATGGAAATGTTACTTATTTTTTAAATGAAATGGGTATAAATACTTTAGGTATAGATGTTGAATTTAAATCTGGTCCTAATAAAGAATTATTATTATCTGAGCAAAAAATAAAAGAAATATCAACTCAAGGAAATAATAGAAATTCTGTTAGTGATGAAGAATCTTTATATTCTTGGCCATGTTTGAATGAATCAATAGAATTTTCTTTTAGTTCCTCTGTTCTTGAGCATGTAATAAATCCAAAACAATTTATAAAAGAAAATTTTCGTACATTAGTTAAAGGCGGTTATACGATACATTATTTACCATCAAAATATGCATTAATAGAACCACATGTAGGCATACCCTTTGGAGGTTTTTTAATTAATAAAATTTATTTTAAAATTATGTGTAAGTTGGGACTTTGTTTCAAGCAATATAGAAATAATGGAAAAAAAGCTTTTGAATATATGATATTTTCTACAAATTACTATTCTAAGAAACAACTTAAATCACTTTTTACCAGAGCTGGTTTTGAATATATTGGCGAATATTCTAAATTTATACCTTTTTATCTTGGCCCAAAGTTAACAAGATGGATATCTTTATTTCCACTTTTAATTTTCTTGTTTTCTATATTTAGGAGTCACATTCTTATTTTTAAAAAGCAATAAAAATTATTTATTTTAAAAAAATAAATTTATGAAAGGTTATGGTGTTTGATATAAGATTTACAAAAATATATTAAGGACTTTTTCTGAAAATTATTTTTGAGTTTGTTCTCATTAGTTTTTTAAATTCATTATATGAATCATACTTCATCTCATTTAAAATCCATTTTAATGTTAGTTTAATAGCATCTTCCCTATTAAAGGGTAATTTTTGAGAAACCTTTTTAATTGGTTCTAGATCTAGAATATTATCAGTAGTCATATTTTTAAATCTAAATAAGGTTAATGGTATTTTGATCTTAAATTTATTCAATAAAGTTCCAATTAGTGAGAGTATAAAAACTAACTTAGGTGGAAGTGTTTTTATTTCTCCTGATATTGATAATTTTGATATTTCGTCAGCCCACTCTCTTATATTATATTTTGAATTGTCACCTAGGTAGAATGTTTTTCTGTTAATTAATTTTCCTTCTTTCGTAATAAGTTCAATTAACTGATGTGCAATGTTCCCGATATAACCATAAGTTTTTAATGTTTTTTTGTTCCCAATATGGAAATACTTTTTTTGAAGGATTAAATTGAAGAAATTCTTATAAGGCTCTTTAAATCCTGGTCCCCATATTGAAGTTGGTCTAACTATGCACCAACTGTATTTTAAACTTTCTTTTCTTATTAATTTTTCCATTATTACTTTGCTCATCCCATAGAAATTTGATGGACAATAGTCAAATTCATTTTTAGGTTTATATCCCACCTTACATACCAGCATTGAAGATGCAAATATAATTCTCTTGATAGATTTTACTTTTTTTGTACATTTAATAATATTTTCTGTTCCAACTATATTATTTTTATAAGACTCTAAACTATTTCCTCTTAAATCAGTTCTTGCGGCTAGATGAAAAATATAATTAGGTTTGACAGAGCAAATAAATTTCTCTAAAGACTCTAAATTTAATATATCTATTTTTTTGTAAAAAATATTTTTGTTTATATATTTAGGTGGCTTTTCCTTATCAACTATATAAATTTCTCCTAGTTGCAATAGATGAATATAATTGGATAGATAGGATCCAATAAAGCCTGATCCTCCTGTAATTAAAAAAATGTTTTTAGACAAATTATTTTATTAATAAATCTCTATAGGATTCTATAATGTTATGTCTTCTATATTTTTGAGGTAGTAAATTATTTCTATGTTTACTGTAATCGTATTTATTCAGAAAATACTCAATAAGGCCAACTAATTCTTTGTTATTTTTGAATAACAAACCATTTTTATTTTTTTGTATGATGTCAGAATTTCCATAAATGTCTCTCAAAATACATGGAACACCTAATTCTAGAGATTCTAAACATGCTCTTGAAAGCCCCTCAGACCAAGAAGGTAATATCATTAAATGTGACTTCAATAAATGTATTTTAATATCCTTTGAGTAACCTCTCACAAAAACATTTTTGGTTAGACCTAAATATTCTATAGTTTTATTTAATTTATTTTTTAGTAATCCTTCGCCAAAAAATTCTAGTGAAATGGAATAACCCTTTGATTTTAAAATCTTAATAGATTCAAGTAAGCAAATTGGATCTTTTCGTGGATCAAGCCAACCTACAAAAATAATCTTAAAAATCTTTTTTGATGGATAAGGAATATCGTAATTTATATTACTTTTCTCGATAAAATTGGGAAATTCTTTTATTTTTTGTTTATTTAATAAATATCTACCTATTTGTTTTGCCATCGCTTCATGCATTACTATTACTTCATCCATTAGATTTAATGTCAAATAATGTAGTATCGCTAAAGGTATACCTAAAATGCCAAAGGAAAAAGAATAATTATCTATATTGTTGGCTCTGATACTCGCAATTTTTATTGCATTTACCTTTAATAGAGCTGTATAAATATCAGGGATTAAACAAAAACTTATCACTATATATGAATGACTTTTTTTTAAGTATAAATTCAAAAAATTCTTAAAAATAAAAAAATTTTTAATTGAAATTTTATTTTTAAACTTTAATTTTTTTATTATTTTTATTTTTGGATCAGAAATTAATTCGTTTGATTTAGGAGAAGAATTTAATGGCACTATAGAAACATTTGTGTATTTTATGAAAATATTTGCTAAAGCAAATGCTCCTTTTATAGGGCTAGTTGGCTTTAAAGATGGGACAATAATTATTACAGATTTTTTCATTTATATTTCAAATTTTTTGTATTATATTTTTTCTTCATAAGTTTTAATTTTATTTGAGTAATCATTTATTGTATTTAGGATTCCTACATCCAGATCTATTTTTGGGTTCCATCCTAATTTGCTTATTTGACTAATATCTAGCTGTTTCTTTGGAGTTCCATCAGGCTTTGATTTATCCCATATAATTTCACCTCTAAAATCAATTGTAGTCGATATTTTTTTAGCCAATTGAAATATTGAAATATCTTTCCCAGTCCCAACGTTTAAATATGATAATTCTTTACCTAGAGAATCTTTTGGTGCATTTATATCATTTGGGTCCCATTTCTCTAAACAAAATACAGCAGCATTTCCCAAATCATCTACGTGCAAAAATTCTCTTAACGGATTACCAGTACCCCAACACAAAACACTCTTTTGATTTTCTTTTTTTGCTTTATAAAATTTTGAAATTAATGCTGCCATAACATGGCTATCTGAAGGGTGGTAATTGTCTCCTGGACCATACAGGTTTGTGGGCATTAATGATATCGCATCATAATTATATTGCTCTCTTAAAGCCTGACAAAGTTTTATACCTGCAATTTTTGCAATTGCATAACATTCATTAGTTTTTTCTAGGTTGCCACTAAGTAGATATTCCTCTTTTATAGGTTGATCACAAAACTTTGGGTAAATACAACTACTTCCTAGAAAAAGTAATCTTCTAACTCCAAATTTCCATGAGGCCTCAATCACATTATTTTGTATCTGTAAATTATCTAATAAAAAGTTTTTAGGATATGTTTTATTAGCTAGGATTCCTCCAACTTTTGCCGCTGCGAGAATAGTAACTGATGGCTTATTATCTTTAAACCATTCTTCAACTTCTTTTTTATCTTGTAGATTTAATTGCTCTCGATTCGGAGCAAGTAATTGCCCCCCTCGTTTGTTATTTCCGTATCCTCTTTTTATTAAATTTCTACAAATTGCAGAACCTACCATTCCTCTAGCTCCAGCAACAAAAATCCTGTCTTTATAGCTTATTTTGGGATCCATATTTTAATTTTTTAAGTAGAACTTGAAAAAGATTTCTGAAAAGTTAATGATTTCATATTGTCAAAAACTCTTTGTTGTTAGGACAAATTCTTTTTTAGCCTCTTTTAGATCAAATTCAACCATTTCAGCAATTAACTCTTCTAAATTAATAGATGGTTCCCAACCTAAATTTTTCTTTGCTTTAGAGGCATCCCCTAATAATTGATCAACTTCAGTTGGTCGAAAATATTTTGGATCGATTCTTATCACGATTTCTCTGGTATCTGCTCTAAGTCCAATCTCATCAAGACCCTTATTTTCCCATATTATTCCTTGTTCTGAAGAGTCTTTGTTCCATCCAAGATGATTTGCTGTTATTTCAATAAATCTCCTTACAGTTTCCATTCTCCCAGAAGCAATTACATAATCATCAGGCTTATCTTGTTGAAGCATAAGCCATTGCATTTCTACATAATCTTTTGCATGCCCCCAATCTCTTTTAGAGTCAAGATTACCCATATATAAACATTTTTCGAGACCAAAGTTTACCCTACAAAGACCTCTTGTAATTTTTCTCGTAACGAAAGTCTCACCTCTTCTAGGACTTTCATGATTAAATAAAATCCCATTACAGGCAAACATTTCATATGCTTCTCTATAGTTTACAGTTATCCAATAAGCATATAGTTTTGCAGCACCATAAGGACTTCTTGGATAAAATGGAGTTTTCTCGTTCTGTGGTATTTCTGAAACTTTACCATAAAGTTCACTTGTGCTTGCTTGATAAATTCGCGTTTTTTTAATAAGTCCTAAATTTTTAACTGCTTCTAAAATTCTTAGGGTTCCAACTGCATCACTGTTTGCCGTATATTCAGGAGTTTCGAAACTTACAGCAACATGACTTTGAGCACCTAAGTTATAGATTTCATCTGGTTGTATTTTTTCTATTATACTTGTTAGATTTAGACTATCCGTCAGGTCACCATAATGCAGAATGAAATTAGGTTGATTAATATGAGGGTCCTCATAAAGGTGATCAATCCTTGAGGTGTTGAAACTGCTAGATCTCCTTTTTATACCGTGTACTTGATATGATTTTGATAATAGTAGTTCAGCAAGATAACTCCCATC
Source organism: uncultured Synechococcaceae cyanobacterium (assembly GCA_902571355.1). Lineage (GTDB taxonomy): Bacteria > Cyanobacteriota > Cyanobacteriia > PCC-6307 > Cyanobiaceae > Prochlorococcus_A. The sequence goes on from CACGBL010000016.1 coordinate 23,288, forward strand.
TTGTCCTGTAATTCCTGTTATTAAAGCAACTTTTTTTGGTTTTTCCCCATTATTTATATTCATTACTAATTAAAATTTTTCTAGAATAATTATATAATAATTAAGGACAAAATTTAAATTATTAATAGTAAATATTCGTTTAAAATTATATTTAATTGGTTATGATTTTTATTTAAATTATTACTAATTATTAGTTTTAGAATTACAGTTATTATATTATTATTGAAATTTAATTATTTATTATTGGGACTAATTTTAGCCACTGGAGGACTTGGATTTATAGGTAGCCATACCTGTATAAATTTAATTAAAAGGGGCTTCGATGTCCTAATTATTGATTCGCTAATTAATAGCTCAATAGATGTCCTTGAAAGAATAAAAATTATTTCAAAGCAAAAAAATGATTCAAATATAGGTAAAGTTTATTTCCATAAAGGAGACTTAAGAGATACCAATTTGTTAGATGAAATTTTTTATAAGCATTCTTTGAAAAAAGAATCAATTGAAGCTGTAATTCATTTTGCTGGTTTGAAATCAGTAGGAGAGTCAGTCGCTAATCCCATAAAATATTGGGATACAAATCTAAACTCTTTACTAAGCTTGTTGAAAGTAATGGCTAAGTATGAATGTAAAACATTGGTTTTTAGCAGTAGTGCGGCTATTTATAAATCTGAAGAAGATAAAAAACATTTTGAAGATTCTCCTAAGTTACCCTCTAATCCCTATGGGTATACAAAACTTACAATAGAACAAATACTTAAGGATATTTTTATTAGTGACAATCAATGGAAGATTATTAATTTGAGATATTTCAATCCTGTTGGGGCTCATCATTCAGGTTTAATAGGCGAATATCCAGGCGTTTTATCCTCAAATCTTTTTCCAATAATTTCCAAAGTTTTAATAGGCCAATTAGAAAAATTATATATATTTGGGAATGATTGGCCTACTAAAGATGGAACTTGCATAAGAGATTATATACATGTAATGGATTTAGCTGAAGCTCATTATGCGGCTTTAAAGTTTTTGCGTGAAAATAAGCCTTTTATTGAATCAATAAATATTGGCAATAGTAAAGGATATAGCGTTCTAGAAATTGTAAGAAATTATGCCAAAGTAAATAATTTATCTATACCTTTTGAATTTGCAGATAGAAGAAAAGGCGATACTCCTTTTTTAGTAGCAGATAATAAGCTGGCTATAGAATTACTTGATTGGAGGCCCTCCAGAGATATTGATAAAATGTGTATAGATAGTTTTAATTATATAAAGAATAATTTTGATATTCAAAATTTTTAGAATTATTATTCAAAAATTTATTAAATTACTTTGAAATAAATAATTTATTACGACTGGATATCTATCTTAATAGATTTCTCTATATATTATAACCGTCACCAACTCGCCATAAGTTTAAATTTTCTTTTAAAACTTTCTTTGGATTAACTATGGATCTAGAGTCGAATATCCAAGAAGGATGTCGCATTAAATTAGATGCAGTCTTCCAATTAATTTTAGAATATTCTCCCCATTCAGTTAAAATAACCACTGCATCAGTATTAACAAAGGAATCATGAATATTATCAATTTTTTGCCAGGATCCATCGTATTTACCTTTTGCATTATCGCTATCTAAATGACGATTTTCTAATGATTCAGCCCCTAAATCTTTTGCAATTTGTTTTTCATTTACTTTAGGATCATGAATTTTTAAATCTGCTCCTTCTTTAAGTAAATCTATACAAATAGAAATTGCTGCAGATTCTCTTGTATCGTTTGTATTAGCTTTGAAAGCAAATCCTAAAATTAAAATTTTTTTCCTAAAAACAGTACCAAATAATTTATTTACAACCAGCTTAGATATTCTGTGTTGGTGCCAATTATTTAAATGAACAACTCCTTCCCAGAAATTAGCTACTTCAGGAAGTCCAAAATGATTAGATAAATATACAAGATTTAAAATATCTTTTTTAAAACAACTACCTCCAAAGCCTGGACCTGAATCTAAAAATTTTGAACCAATTCGACTATCAGTCCCTATCGCTCTAGACACTTCTCTAATATCAGCACCAGTCGCTTCACATAAGGCACTTATGGAATTTATTGAACTAACTCTTTGAGCTAAAAAAGCATTTGAAGTAAGTTTTGCTAATTCACTACTCCAAATATTTGTATGTAATATTTTGTCTTGAGGAACCCACTCACTGTATATATTATTTAATGCAGAAATTGCTTTTTCATTTTCTCCACCTATTAATACTCTATCAGGATCGACTAAATCTTTTATCGCCGATCCCTCTGCCAGAAACTCAGGGTTTGAAAGTACATCAAATGACTTTACTTCTTCTTCAATTTTATATTCTGGTCTAGATGATTCAAGAATTCTTTTTATAACTTCAGCAGTTTTAACTGGCAGAGTACTTTTTTCAACAACAATAGTATGACCCTTAGAATATTTTGCTACTTCTCTTGCACATGCTTCAACCCATTTTAGATCGCTAGCTTGCCCAGCTCCAATTCCTTTTGTTTTAGTAGGTGTATTTACAGAAATAAATACCATATCTGCTATAGAAATCTTTTCTTCTATTTTTGTGGAAAAAGTTAAATTTCTATTCCTACATCTTTTTATGATTTCTGATAATCCAGGTTCAAAAATTGGTAAATCATTGAGATCTGAACTATTCCATAATTTTATTCTTTCAGAATTTTTATCAACAACGTCTACTCTAATATTTGGACATTTATCTGCAATAACAGACATCGTAGGTCCCCCCACATAACCAGCACCGATACAACAAATATTCTTGATTTTTAACGACATATTAAATATTACATTCTCCTTATTTTAATGTATTAACTCAAAATATAAATAAGCTTCGTTTTGGAAATTTATATAAATTCTAAGTTTACTTTGATCTGCCATAAATATCTTCAAATCTTACAATATCATCTTCACCAACATATGATCCGCTTTGGACTTCTATAAGGGTTAAGGATATTTTGCCTGGATTAGATAGTCTATGCTTGGAACCTAAAGGTATGTAAACACTCTCGTTCTCAGATAAGATCTCTATTTTATTATCAACCTCCACTTTTGCAGTACCACTGACCACAACCCAATGTTCAGATCTATGATGATGCATTTGAAGAGATAATTTTTCACCTGGCTTAACCTGTATTAATTTAACTTGCCATCTATTACCCTCTACTACTGATAGATAATGTCCCCATGGTCTATAAACCTTTGTATGAGAATCCCCTGCAGGGATGTTTTTTTTCTTCAGATGATTAACTA
>CACGBL010000017.1:0-24828 GCA_902571355.1 uncultured Synechococcaceae cyanobacterium
CTCTTAATAGATTTTTGAGCAATTTCTTGAAATTGTTTTACATTAATTGGATTTATTGGTTCTGCAATATCTATTAAAAAATGCTTTATTTTTTTTTGTTGGATTTTAGATGGCTTGGCTGTTCCAATATCCATGGACTTATAAATTTGCCTTGAATCAATATTATGTATATGAGTTTTAAAATATTCTGCAATTTCAATAGCTAATTCTGTTTTGCCACTTGCAGTAGGCCCAATTAAAATTATTACATGAGGTAGATACGAAGACATATGAGTTTCTGAAGAAAAAAATATTAGCTATATAATTAAAGTAATTAAATTTTTCATTGACTTCGAGCCTTTATCTTATTGCGGTGGTAAGTTTAATGAAAGACCTTTTAAAAATAACATTTTAAAAGTCTAATATTTTTTTTATATTAAATGAGTGAGGACAAAAGATCTAATAAAATCTCAAATGATTATGGCGCGGAACAGATACAGGTTTTAGAGGGGTTAGAACCAGTTCGTAAACGCCCTGGGATGTATATAGGTTCAACAGGACCTAGGGGATTACACCATTTAGTATATGAGGTAGTTGATAACTCGGTTGATGAAGCACTTGCAGGACATTGTGATCACATAGAAATAGCTCTTCGAGAAGATGGTTCTGCTTTAATTTCTGATAATGGACGAGGCATTCCAACAGATATTCATCCAAGAACTGGGAAAAGTGCCTTAGAAACTGTACTAACTGTTCTTCATGCAGGAGGTAAATTTGGCAGTGGTGGCTATAAAGTTTCAGGGGGTTTGCATGGAGTAGGAATATCTGTAGTTAATGCTCTAAGCGAATGGGTTAATGTAACTGTTTATAGGGATGGAAGCGAATTTAATCAAAGATTTGAAAAAGGTGTATCAAAGGGTGAATTGGAAACTAAAAAGCAGACTGGCAAACCATCTAAGAAAGGAACAACTATTTGCTTTAAACCCGACAAAACGATTTTTTCTGGAGGAATTGAATTTGAATATGCTCTTCTTTCATCTAGATTAAGGGAGCTAGCTTATCTTAATGGCGGAGTAAAAATTGTTTTTAGAGATGAAAGAAATAAATTATCAGATGGTTCGTTTAAAGAAGAAATTTACTTGTATCAAGGAGGAATTAAAGAATATGTTGAATATATGAATGCAGAAAAAGATTCTATTCATCCTGAAATAATTTATGTTGACTCACAGAAAGAAAATGTATATGTAGAAGCCGCTTTGCAATGGTGTTCAGATGTATATTCAGATAATATTTTAGGATTTGCAAATAATATTAGAACTATTGATGGAGGAACTCATATTGAAGGGCTAAAAACAGTTCTGACAAGAACTTTCAATAATCTTGCAAAAAAGAGAGGCAAAAGAAAAGATATTGAAAAAAATTTAGCTGGCGAAAATATTAGAGAGGGTTTGACTGTTGTTTTATCAGTAAAAGTTCCAGATCCCGAATTTGAGGGGCAAACAAAAACAAAATTAGGAAATACTGAAGTACGGGGAATTGTGGATTCTCTCATTGGGGAGGCTCTCACAAAATATATGGAATTCAATCCTGGCATTTTGGATTTGATTCTTGAAAAAGCAATTCAATCATTTAATGCAGCAGAAGCAGCGAGAAGGGCTAGAGAATTAGTAAGAAGAAAAAGTGTGCTAGAAAGTTCTACATTACCGGGCAAATTAGCAGATTGTAGTTCTAGAGATCCCTCAGAATCAGAAATTTATATAGTTGAAGGAGATTCAGCTGGTGGCTCTGCAAAACAAGGACGAGATAGAAATTTTCAGGCTATTTTGCCTCTCAGGGGTAAAATTCTCAATATTGAAAAAACTGACGATACTAAAATATATAAAAACACAGAAATACAGTCATTAATAACAGCTCTAGGATTAGGAATAAAAGGAGAAGAGTTCGACGAGAGCTCTCTTAGATATCATAGAGTTGTAATTATGACGGATGCTGATGTTGACGGTGCTCATATAAGAACTTTATTACTTACATTTTTTTACAGATACCAAAGAGAACTTGTTGAGAAAGGTTTTATATACATTGCTTGTCCCCCTCTTTATAAAGTTGAAAGAGGTAAGAAATATAATTACTGTTATAACGAGAATCAATTAAAGGATACAATTCAAGGTTTTGGAGAAAATGCAAATTATAATATCCAAAGATTTAAGGGATTAGGTGAGATGATGCCAAAACAATTATGGGATACAACTATGAATCCTCAAACGAGGATGATGAAAAGGGTTGAAATCGAAGATGCACTTGAAGCTGACAGAATATTCAATATATTAATGGGAGATAAAGTTGCACCAAGAAGAGAATTTATTGAAACTCATAGTAGCAACTTAGATATGGCAACTTTAGACATATGATTAATAATGTTCTCAAGAATTTTTGTTTAATTACTTTTGCATTAATTGCTCCAATTACATTACCTGCTGGTGGGATTCAAAAAAGTTTAAATCAAAATAAGTTTCCACATAGTACAAATGAAATTATATTATGTTCCAATATTTCTCTTTATTCTTGTCCTGAAATTTATGCTAAGGAATTATTAATTCTTGATGTAGGTACAACCTTATCAGTATTACGTAATTGGAAAGTCAGTAAAAATGAAACCTGGGTTAGGGTTGAATTAGCTTCTAATAAACTTTTAGATGATCCTAATAAGATCTTAAAAGGCTGGATAAAAATGTAAATTTTGGATTTTAGTTCAATAAGTATAATTTTACTTGGCAGTACTTTTGGATTAATACTGAGAATATTCATACAAAATAATTTTAAAAAAAAAATAGGTTTTGATATTCAAAATATTTCAATAGTAAATTTTTTATCATCTTTTTTATTAGGAATTTTAGTAGCTTTAAATTTTTTTAATAACGAAATATTAGTGCTATTTTATAGTGGTTTTTTAGGATGTTTTAGTACATTTTCTTCCTTTATAAATCAACTATTTGACTTATTTTTAAAGAGAAAATTCCTAAGATTATTTTTCCACTATATTGAAGTGATAATTTTTTCATTTCTGTTATTTTATTTAGGTTATTTTCTTATTCAGTTTTTTTAAAGTGAAAATAAATAATTTTATTTATATTCTTTTAGCTGCTTATTTGGCTACTTTTTTAAGAATAACTATAAATAATAATTTTTTTATTTCAATAATTGGATCATTTTTAGTAGGTTTTTTTATCAGAAGAAGATTGAGTGATTTAACTAAAAAAATTTTATTGAGTGGTTTTTTTTCTTGTTTTACATCCTTTAGCGGATTTATATATTTTTTGTATAAAATTTTAAATCAAGGGGATTGGATTAAATTTATTATTTTTTTTAATTTAATCATTATCGTAAATTTGTTTACAATGATTTGCGGGTTCTGGATAAGTAGAAAAATTACTTAGATTCCATATAATGGTGTTGTTACTTTGATAAGGGATTATATTTATGAATGAAAATAATCTTGAAACAGTTGCATCTTTATCTTCAGATTTAAGTACAAGAGAAAATATTACTATTCAACTTGAGGAACTGCTTATCGCGGGAAATTATGATGAGGCAAAGTTACTTTTAGAGCCTTCTCAACCTGTTGATATTGCAGATGCTATTGGAAGTCTTCCACTAATATTGCAGGCATTAGCATTTCGATTATTAAAGAAAAATGAAGCAATTGAGGTTTATGAGTATTTAGATCCAGTAGTTCAGCAAACTTTATTAGAAAGACTGCGTTCAGGAGAAGTTTTGGAAATCGTTGAAAAAATGTCTCCTGATGATAGGGTTCAACTCTTTGATGAATTGCCTGCAAAAGTTGTACGAAAATTTTTGTCTGCTCTTAGTCCTGGTGAAAGGAAAGTAACAGCTGAATTACTTGGATATGAGCCTGAAACTGCCGGAAGATTAATGACAACTGAATTTATAGACCTTAAAGAGATGCAAACTGCAGCTGATGCTCTTTCAATAGTGAGAAAAAGAGCCCCATTTACTGAAACTATCTATAGTTTATATGTTACAGATAACGAAAGACATTTAACTGGTATTCTCTCTTTAAGAGATCTTGTAACTGCTGATCCTTCTAAGCCAATTGGTGATGTTATGACAAGAGATGTAGTTAATATCTCTACTAATACAAATCAAGAAGAGGTTGCTAGAGCAATTCAAAGATATGATTTTTTAGCACTACCAGTCGTTGATAAAGAAAAAAGACTGGTCGGGATAGTAACAGTTGATGATTTAATTGATGTTATAGAACAAGAAGCAACAAGAGACATTTACGCAGCGGGGGCAGTACAACCTGGAGATGAAGATGACTATTTCCAAAGTAGTTTGTTTACGATTGCTCGAAGAAGAATTTTATGGTTATTAATTTTGGTTTTGGCAAATGGTTTAACGACAAAGGTTATAGCTATGAATGATCAAATATTAAAAGAAATAGTCTTATTAGCTGCATTTATTCCACTTCTTATTGGTACTGGGGGAAATGTTGGTGCTCAAAGTTCAACGGTTGTCATTAGAGGTTTAAGTACTCAAAAATTGAAGTCTCTGGGTGCTATTAAGGCAGTAGTCAAGGAGGCAATTACAGGCGCTCTTTTAGGTGTTTTCATGATGCTTGTAGTATTTCCCTTCGCTTGGTGGCAAGGAGAAGGGCCCTTAATCGCTTCAGCTGTGGGAATAAGTTTAATATCCATAACAACTTTAGCTGCTACAACAGGAGCGATCCTCCCTTTGTTGTTTGACAGAATGAAATTAGATCCAGCCTTAATGTCCTCTCCTTTCATTACAACCGTCACTGATATTGCTGGTGTATTTATTTATCTCAGTACAGCAAAATGGCTATTAAACTCATCATTAGCCTAAATCCACTAGGTATTTATTCTCATTTTTGTAAAAATGTGGATTTTTTTGTTTAACTTTACATTTCTTAATGGTATTGTTTACAAAACAACATTCATCTTTCATGTCTTCTGAAACAATAAGTGAAAATAAACTTACTTCAATCGCCAGTATAAAAAGTAGTAATGATGTTGATCTTGTTCGGTCATATTTAAGGGATATAGGAAGAGTTCCATTACTATCTCATGAGCAAGAAATTACTCTAGGTAGACAAGTTCAAGAGTACATGGAAGTTGAAAGAACAGAATTAGAAATTATTGAATTAACAGGAGATAAGCCTAGTCTTGATGAATTATCGACCAAATTAAATTTATCTACCTCCATAATAAAAAGAAGATTGAGAGCTGGACAGAGGGCTAAAGAAAGAATGGTCGCAGCGAATTTAAGGTTGGTAGTAAGCGTTGCAAAAAAATATACAAAAAGAAATATGGAACTTTTAGATTTAATTCAGGAGGGAACTATAGGATTGGTCAGAGGAGTGGAAAAATTTGATCCAGCCAGAGGTTACAAGTTTTCAACATATGCATATTGGTGGATTAGACAAGGTATTACAAGGGCAATAGCTGAAAAAAGTCGGGCGATAAGGCTACCAATTCACATAACTGAAATGTTGAATAAGTTAAAAAAAGGACAAAGAGAGCTTAGCCAAGAGATGTCTAGAACTCCAACTGTCAGTGAACTTGCAAAATACGTAGAGCTTCCCGAAGATGACGTTAAAGATTTGATGTGCAAAGCTGGACAGCCAGTTAGTCTAGAAACCAAAGTCGGAGATGGTGAAGATACTGTCTTATTAGATTTACTTGCAGGTGGCGAGGATTTGCCGGACGAACAAATAGAGATGGATTGTATGAGAGGTGATTTGCATTCTCTTTTACATCAATTGCCTGATCTGCAATGTAGAGTTTTAAGAATGAGATACGGAATGGATGGTGATGAGCCAATGTCTCTTACTGGAATAGGTAGAGTTCTAGGGATAAGTAGAGATCGAGTAAGAAACCTAGAAAGAGATGGATTAAGAGGTTTGAGAAGACTTAGTGATAATGTAGAAGCTTATTTTGTTTCTTGAATAAATTCACTTATTAACTTATTTGTTTTATCAGGTTCTTCATCATGAGGACAGTGACCTGCGCCATTAATAATATCTAATCTTTTAATTTTCCTGAATTGTTTCTTCCACTCTCTTGCTTCTTTTAAAGATTCCCAAGGATCTTCTTCGCCCCATATCAATTGGATTGGAGCATTTACTTCATTGAAAAGGTCAGTAGCAAGGTAGTCATCAAATAAGTTAATAAAACCCCGAAAAGCTTCTTTAGAATTTTTCCTTTGAGAGGGTTGATAAAGTATTTCAATCAATTCTTTATCAATATTTTTTCCTGAAGGGTAAGCTTGTTCAAGTATTTTCTTTATAACTTTTGGATTAGCGGCTCTTGTAAAAAGTGTATTACTAATTATTCTTTGCCTGACTATCGTTTTGAGGACTGGTCTTATAAGGTTCATTAAGATATCACTTTTTTTTAAACGTTTATCATCCATTGTTCTTTGCGCACAATCAATCAAAATGATACCTTTGCAATTATCTTTGAGGATTTCAGCAGCTTTCAATGCAATAACACCACCAATTGAATTTCCTATCAAGTAAACAGGAGATTTTATTACCTCTGCACAAAAAGTGGATACTTGATTACCCCACAAGTCAAATGAATATTTAATTGAGTTTTCTTTTTTAGGTTCGTAATTTAATAAAGCACTAGGCTGACTACTTTTTCCAAATCCTAATAAGTCAATTGCATAACAGTTAGAAAATTTACCCAGAAAATCTTGATTATGTCTCCAGTGGTTTTTTGATGCCCCAAATCCATGAATTAATAAAATTTTGATATTTTTTTCAGAAGTAGATTCTTTAGATAAAGACCAAGAAATTTCCCAATTTTTCCATTTCCAAGTTTCAGATTTATTTAGAGACACTATGAATATGCTTTTAATTAAACTTTAATTCAAAAAAAAATTATTTGTTTCTAATAAATTATTCTTAATTAAGAAAAAGCTTTCATTTTATGAAAAAGAAAAAGGTAATATGTATTGGAGAGGCTTTAATAGACAGAATCAGAAATAAGTCAAATCAGGGATTTACAGATTTTTTGGGTGGTGCGCCGGCTAACGTTGCTTGTGCATTGCGAAAATTAAAAATAGATTCAACATTTATAGGAAGTTTGGGTAATGATGATTATGGAAAAAAATTTATTACACAATTTGATCAATTGGGCGTTAATTTAGACTTCTTGCAAATAGATAATAATTCATCTACTCGCTTGGTTAATGTAGATAGAGATCAATTTGGAGATCGTTTTTTTTCAGGCTTTGAGGAAAGTTCTCATTCAAGCTTTGCAGACGCAGTTCTTAGTAAGAAATCCTTAGAAAAAGAAATTTTAAATTTGGAGAAATCATTTCTAGAAATAAAATATTTGGTTACAGGAACAATCTTATTGTCATCTCCAATATCAGCAGAGACTATTTTTTTTCTTGTTGAACAGGCTAATAAATTTGAAGTCAAAATAGTTATTGATTTGAATTGGAGAGAGGTCTTTTGGGATCATTCAAGTTTTTCTTCAGAAATTAGTAAAGCCGAGAGAGTACATTTAATCAAGAATTTTTTAAATCATGCAAATGTTTTAAAGCTTTCTAAGGAAGAAGCAACTTTGTTTTTTGAGGATGAAAACCCCTTGCTAATATCTAAACAATTATCTAATAGACCAGACGTAATAATAACTGATGGGAAAAATCCCGTTTTATGGTTTATCAACGGATTGCAGGGGATTACCGAAACTCCTAATTCACAAAAAATTGTTGATACAACTGGCGCAGGCGATGCTTTTCTAGCTGGCTTTATTTCAAAATTAATTTCTTCGGGCTATCCTTCAAATGCATTAGAGATAGAAGATTGCATTAAGTTTGCAGGTGTTTGTGGATTATTAACTTGTCTTGGTGAAGGCGCCATTGACCAACAGCCATATTATGAGAAGGTTAATGAATTTTTGGGATCTCTTATTTCGTAGTGTCTTCCATAATTTTTTGCGTAACTAATTTCTATTTTCCAGAAATTATCAATAACTGGTTCTATCATTTCTGGCCATTCAATAACTAAAATAGCTTGTCTTTGTATTGCCTCTTCTTCTTCTGAAAAAAAAACTTCTTTTGCTGAAGAAATATTTTCTAACCTGTATAAATCAAGATGAATTAGTGGAATTCTTCCAGAGTTATAGTGATGCGATAAAGCAAATGTAGGGCTTGTAATCTCCTCAGAGATTGACAAGCCCTGAGCAATCCCTTGAACAAATGAAGTTTTCCCAGCCCCAATTGGACCCTGCAATAAAACAATTGATTGAGGATTTAATTTGTGTGAGAGTTTTTTTCCTAAATTTAAAGTTTCTTTTAAATTCTCAACGAACACAAAATTAGTCTAAAATCATCTATAGTTTAATAGAAAATGTATTCACTAGATATGGTTATCGCAAATTCAGTTAAAACCTCTACACCCAATTACGTAATTGCTGATATTTCTTTATCAGATTTTGGTCGCAAAGAAATTAAAATTGCTGAGACAGAAATGCCCGGACTAATGGCACTAAGGGATAAATATCAATCTGAAAAGCCACTAAAAGGCGCAAAAATAGCTGGAAGTCTTCATATGACTATTCAGACAGCAGTTTTAATAGAAACACTTGTTGAACTTGGTGCAGAAGTCAAATGGGCATCATGCAATATTTTTTCAACTCAAGATCATGCTGCTGCAGCTATCGCAGATCAAGGAATTTCTGTATATGCAAAAAAAGGTGAGACTCTTGATGAATACTGGCAGTATACACACTATATCCTTGATTGGGGTACAGACTCTCCAAATATGATTCTCGATGATGGTGGAGATGCAACTGGTTTATTGATACTAGGTAGTAAAGCTGAAAAAGATTTATCTGTTTTAGATAATCCCAGTAATGAAGAAGAAATAGCTTTATTCAATGCAATTAAGTCTAAGTTGGAAAATGATAGTGACTTCTATTCTAGAATTAAGAGTAATATCATTGGTGTCACTGAAGAAACTACAACTGGAGTTGCAAGACTTTATCAACTGCAAAAGCAAAATTCTTTACCTTTCCCTGCTATCAACGTTAATGACTCGGTAACTAAGAGCAAATTTGATAATTTATATGGTTGCCGTGAATCTTTAGTGGATAGCATAAAGCGTGCAACTGACGTGATGATTGCTGGGAAGGTTGCTTTAGTAATGGGTTTTGGAGATGTAGGTAAGGGTTCAGCCCAGTCATTACGTGGACTTGGTGCAATTGTAAAAGTTGCTGAAGTTGATCCAATCTGCGCTCTCCAAGCAGCAATGGAAGGTTTTAGCGTCGTTACGCTAGACGATGTTGTCAAAGATATAGATATCTTTGTTACGGCTACTGGTAACTATCAGGTGATAACACATGAGAATCTTATCAAGATGAAGGATGAGGCCATAGTTTGTAATATTGGACATTTCGATAATGAAATTGACGTAGCTTCACTAAAAAATTATGAATGGGAAAATATTAAGCCGCAAGTTGATCACATAACTCTACCTAGTGGAAATAAAATTATCCTTTTAGCTGAAGGTAGATTAGTCAATTTAGGCTGTGCCACTGGCCACCCAAGCTTTGTTATGAGTAATTCTTTTACTAACCAAGTATTAGCTCAAATCGAACTTTTCAATAGGTCGGAGGAGTATGCCAAAGAGGTTTATGTTTTACCTAAACATTTAGATGAAATGGTCGCTAGATTGCATTTAGATAAAATTGGTGCAAAATTAACAAAATTAACTAAAGAACAGGCTGATTATATTAATGTCTCAGTAGATGGACCTTATAAGCCAGAACTTTATAGATACTAAAGTTGAGTTTAATTTTTGTAAATTTTCTTACCTCAATTCCTGATTACATCAATCTGGCTGTTGAAAAGAATTCAACAATTGCATACTTGACTATTTGTCTGGCTATGTTTTTAGAAAATATAATTCCCCCAATACCATCAGAAATAATAATGCCATTGGGGGGGGTTTTTTGTTTATCAACAAAAATTAAATTTTTATATTTTAGTTTTTTGGGGATTGCTTGGAACCATATTAGGATCATTGCCTTGGTATTATTTGGGCAGATTAGTTAATGAAAAAAGGCTTTCAAATTTTCTAAATAAAAAGGGGAAATATCTGGGTATTTCTTCTAATGATCTAAATAAAAGTAAAAGGTGGTTTGATAAATATGGAGTTTCTTTAGTTTTTTGGGGCAGATTAGTACCAGGTATAAGAACTTTAATTTCAGTTCCAGCTGGCATAGAACTTATGCCAATAAAAAAATTTTTGCTTTGGACTACATTCGGTAGCCTGATATGGGTAGCACTTCTTACTTATTCAGGGTATTTATTTGGTGAAAACTACATAATCATTGGAACCTACCTAGATAAAATCAAATATTTTGTAAAGCCAATTTTAATTTTAATTTTCTTATATTTTTTTATAAAAATACTTTTTAGATTTTTGAAAAAAAATAGAGCTTAGAAAGGAATTTCATTTGAGTTATTGCTGTTAGAATATTGGTTATTGTCAGAATCTTTCCTTGATCCTAGTAAGTTTAATCTATCTACTCTAACAACTGGTTTATATCTATCTTCTCCAGTATTTTTATCTTTCCAACTATCAATTTTAAAGCTTCCTGTAATTCCAATTAATGATCCTTTTTTCACATAATCTGCGGCTATTTGTGCTTGCTTACCCCATATTTCTAAATTAAACCAATCTGGCTCTTCATCTCTGCTTCTTCTGTTAACTGCAATTGTGAAATTCGCTACGATACTACCTGATTCAAAATATCTGACATCTGGTTCTCTTCCTGCTCTGCCAACAAGGTTAATAGTGTTAATTTCCATAATTTTTTTTTTTTATAATACTCAAATTTTCAGGTTCTGCTCAAAGTTTTGCGTGCTATTCATAACTAAACGTCAGAATTCCGAGAGCTTATCAAAAAATAGATATATTATTTATAAAAAGAAATTCTTATTGTGATTTTTAACAGATTTAAATTTTCTCGAGATATTGGCATAGATTTGGGAACGGCCAACACTCTAATACATGTATCAGGAAAAGGCGTTGTTTTACAGGAGCCATCTGTGGTAGCTATGGATTTAGAAGAAGGTATTCCATTAGCTGTTGGTAAAGAAGCAAAGTTAATGCTTGGAAGGACCCCTGGCAATATCAGAGCTGTAAGACCACTAAGAGATGGGGTTATCGCAGATTTTGATGCTGCAGAACAAATGATAAAAACATTTATTCAAAAATGTAATGAAGGTAAGGGGATAGTAGCTCCAAGGATAGTGATTGGAATTCCAAGTGGAGTTACTAGTGTTGAGCGAAGAGCAGTAAGAGAAGCTGGATTAGCGGGAGCTAGAGAAGTTCATTTAATAGATGAACCTGTCGCAGCAGCAATAGGAGCATCATTACCAGTAACTGAGCCAATTGGAACAATGATTGTTGATATTGGTGGAGGTACTACTGAGGTTGCTGTATTAAGTTTAGGTGGAACTGTTTTGAGTGAATCTGTTCGAATAGCAGGCGATGAAATAAATGAGTCAATTGCGCTTTATCTTAAAAAAGTTCACAATTTAGTTGTTGGAGAGAGAACTGCAGAAGATATCAAGATAAAAATTGGATCTGCATTTCCAGATGACGATTTCGATAAAACTACTTTAGAGGTTAGAGGTTTACATCTTTTATCTGGTCTACCTAGATCAGTCACTTTGACATCAGGAGAAATCAGAGAAGCTATGGCTGAAACACTTAGCAAAATAGTCGAAGCTGTAAAAAGAACCTTAGAGCGAACCCCTCCTGAACTTGCTGCAGACATAGTTGATAGGGGGATTATGCTTGCAGGTGGTGGAGCTTTAGTGAGAGGCATTAATGACTTATTGAGCGATGAAACAGGAATTTTTACTCACATAGCAGAAAACCCACTGCTTTGCGTAGTGAATGGTTGTGGAGAGGTGTTGGATGATTTTAAAAAGCTCAAAAGAGTTGTTGATACTCCTGAATTCATAAGGAATGCCATAAGAGATTAATGTTATGTTAGGTATCCGACGAATTTCTAATAGTCGTTGGTGGCATAAAAAGAAAAATTGGCTATTCTTTGCAATTTTTTTATTTTTGGTTTTTGTAAGAATATCAAAAGGAGCTTTTTATAAAGATTTTTATTATTTTATTTCAAAACCTTTTTGGCCTGGTCAATTTCAAAAAGAAATTGTTCTTGAGAGTATTGAGCAAGAATATTTAATAAAGTTAAATCTTCTTTCAAAAGATAATATAAGATTGCGACAAATCTTATCTCTTCAAGAATCATCTAATGATGAAAATATTTCAGCTGCAGTTATTTCGCGAAAAACAGGTGGTTGGTGGAGACAAATAATTTTAAACAAAGGTTCAAAGGATGGAGTTAAAATTGGCAATATTGTGATTGGCCCAGGTGGATTATTAGGTAGAGTAAAGAATACTTCTTTATTCACTTCGTCGGTAACTTTATTAACTTCTCCAGAAAGTAAGTTAGGAGTTTGGGTGGATAGAATTCAAATCAATGGATTACTAGTCGGTTTAGGAGATGATTATCCTAGCCTAATACTTTATTCAAAAGATGCCGATGTTAAAGTGGGAGATTTCGTATCATCATCTCCTGCAAGTACGTTATTACCTCCAAATATTCCTATTGGTATTGTCCACTCCATAGATGAGACGTTGAAATCAAAAAAAACGGCAAAAATTTCACTTTTAGCAAAACCTCATGTAATTGATTGGGTACAAATTTTGAAAGTAAATATTTAATGAATAAATTTCTTACAAAAAAATTATCTACAATAAGCTTTATTTTTATCCCAATTATTTTTTTGTGGCACCCTAATTGGCTTGGATTTTTAGGTATTCAGCCATATTGGCCATTATTTTGGTTATTGCCTTGGTCAATGATTAATGGATCAATAAATGGATTAATATTTGGTTTGTTTTTAGGTCTCATCTTAGATTCTTTAACTTTAAATGAAAGTTTTACTCAAATACCAGGCTTAATTCTTTGTGGGTTTTTGTTTGGGAGAATTAAATTACATAGTGATATTTTGCTGGGACATTTTAGGTATGGTTTAATTTGTTCTTTTGGAAGTTTTTTATGTGGGACTCTTTATTTTTTACAAATTTTGTTTAGAAATTTTTCAGATAGTAAATCTTTAATGTTGATACCAAGTGTAAATAATATCTTAGCGGAAGTTTTTTTGACAGGTTTTTTTGCTCCCTTTATTTGCTCCCAACTTTTAAGGATGTTTAAATTCTCAAGAAGAAAAATACAGTAATAAATTTTACCAAGAGGAAAAAATTTTTTGGAATAATTTATATATATTTTCAATTCATTTAAAATGTTTGTAAACCTTAGGAATATCTCTTTGAGGGTTCGTAATGTTATATTTTTAATTGTTAGAATAAATATTCAATGCAATAGTTCTTTGCTTTGAAATATCGAGAAATCTTTTTTTAACTATGTCAAAAGCAAGAATTTTAGTTGTTGATGATGAACCAGCAGTTTTGAAGGTATTAGTTACGAGGCTTCAACTAGCAGGATATCAGGTGTATTCAGCCACTAACGGCGAAGAAGCTCTTGAGTCTTTTCACAGGGATTCCCCAGATTTGATAGTTCTTGATGTTATGCTTCCAAAAATGGATGGATTTGCTGTTTGTAGAAGAATTAGAGCAGAATCAGTAGTTCCAATAATATTCTTAACAGCTCTAGAGGCTATTTCAGAGAGAGTTGCAGGTTTGGATTTAGGTGCTGATGATTACTTATCTAAACCATTTAGCCCAAAAGAGTTAGAGGCTAGAATAGCTACTATTTTGAGAAGAATGGGCCCTACTGTATCGGTTACGGAAACTAAAGAAGTTCCTTCAGGTAAAGGAGTTATGAAATTTGGAAGTTTAGTTGTTGATACTAATCGCAGACAAGTTTCAAGAGCAGGAGATAGAATAAGCTTAACTTATACTGAATTTAGCCTCTTAGAATTATTGTTTGACGAGCCTGGAAAGGTTGTCCCGAGAGCAGAAATTTTAGAACAGCTATGGGGTTATCCTCCTCGTAGAGCAGCAGATTTAAGAGTTGTAGATGTATACGTAGCTAGATTAAGAGGTAAATTAGAACCAGATCCAAGAAACCCAGAACTAATATTAACTGTTAGAGGAATTGGTTACGCATCCCAGAGAGTTGGTGAAACAGCAACATCTTTGGCAAGTTGAGCCATAGTCTGATAATTTTATTAAATAAAACAAACATATTAAAATAAATTTTGTCTGAAATAAAAGAAGCACGCTTACAAAAAGCTAATTCACTCATTAAAAAAGGGTTTGCTTCTTACGCACAGAGTTTTAGGGTTTCAAATACTACAAAATTTCTTATTCAAAAATTTGATTATTTAGAAAATGGTCAAGAGGAAGACTTCAGTGTTTCTCTTGCTGGAAGAGTTATGGCAAAAAGGGTAATGGGTAAAATTGCCTTTTTCACAATCAGCGATCAAGATGGTCAGATTCAGCTTTATCTTGAAAAAAAGATTATTAACTTAAATTTAGAAAAACAAAAATTACTTTCTTTTGAAGATATCAATGAAATAGTAGATATTGGTGATTGGATAGGAGTCTATGGAACTATTAAAAAAACTAATAAAGGTGAGCTTTCTATAAAAGTAGAAAAGTGGGAAATGTTATCCAAATCATTACAACCTCTACCAGATAAATGGCATGGATTGACTGATATTGAAAAAAGATATAGACAACGTTATTTAGATTTAATAGTGAATCCTCACTCTAAAAATGTATTTAAAACAAGAGCAAAATGTATAAGTTTTATAAGAAAATGGTTAGATAATAGAAATTTTTTAGAGATAGAGACTCCTATTCTGCAATCTGAAGCTGGTGGTGCTGAAGCAAGACCATTTATAACTCATCACAATACATTAGATATTCCGCTGTATCTAAGGATAGCTACAGAACTACATTTAAAAAGAATGGTTGTTGGAGGATTTGAGAAGGTATATGAATTGGGAAGAATCTTCCGTAATGAGGGGATAAGTACAAGACATAATCCAGAATTCACCTCAGTTGAAATTTATCAAGCTTTTTCTGACTATGTCGATATGATGAATTTAACAGAAGAATTAATCAAAGATATTGTATCTAATGCATGTGGGTCTTTAAATATAAATTATCAAAATAAAGAAATTGATTTTTCTAAACCTTGGACTAGAGTATCTATGAAAGATATTGTCAAAAAATATACAGGAATTGATTTTGATTCTTTCAGTGGAGACTTTCAAGCAGCAAAACAAGCCGTTAAAAGTATAAATGTTGATTTCTCAGATAAAATCAATACTATAGGAAGACTTTTAAATGAGGTCTTTGAGCAAAAAGTAGAATCAAAACTTATAGAACCCACTTTTGTTATCGATTATCCAGTTGAAATTTCTCCTTTAGCTAGGCCTCATCTTGATAATAAAGAAATGGTTCAGAGATTCGAATTATTCATTGTTGGTCGTGAGCTAGCAAATGCGTTTAGTGAGTTGATAGATCCAGTAGATCAAAGAGAAAGAATGAAACTACAGCAATCTCTTAGAGATGAAGGAGATCTTGAGGCTCACTGTATAGATGAAGATTTCTTGAATGCTTTAGAAATTGGCATGCCCCCTACTGGAGGATTAGGCATAGGCATTGATAGGCTTATTATGTTAATTACTAATAGCCCATCAATTAGAGATGTAATCCCTTTCCCTTTGTTAAAACCAGAAATAACTTCAAAAAAAAATGAAAAATTACCCTTGAATGAAGTAAAATAGATAAATTAATCCAATACGAAATTTTTTAAATGAGTGGTGAACGTGTTGGTTTCCGTTTCAAACATGCGGATGCAGTAGTAAAAAGGAATCCTCAGGGCCGATCAAGAAGAGGATGGGTTATTGAACCAGTAGAGCAAACTACAAGTAGAGGAACAAAAATGCCTGCATATAAAATTCGCTGGAGAGACAGTGAGAGGCCTGAAACAGTCTTACAGCATATGTTAATTGCAGATCCAGATCCTTCCCCACCTCCAAGTTCAGTAAGTTTAGGTTCGTAGTTGCAATAATTCTGCATAATAATTTCATCTTTTTAGTGCAGAGTTGATTTCTTTTTTTATACTTTTTTGTTTTTCATCTTGGCGTTTGTCATGTAATTTTTTCCCTTTGCCGACTCCAATAGTTAGTTTTATCCATGAGCCTTTTAAATAAAGAGATAAAGGAACAATAGTCATTCCTTTTTTTTCAGTATTGGATTTCATTTTTATTATTTCTCTTTTATGTAGTAGCAACTTTCTATTTCTTAATGGATCATGATTAAAGAAAGATCCCACATTTTTATGTGGTGAAATGTGAACATTTAATAATAAGATCTCACCATTTCTAAATGAACAGTAACCATCTCTTAAATTTGCTTTTCCGTTTCTAATGGACTTTACTTCAGTCCCTAAAAGCTCAATTCCAGCTTCGATTGTTTCAGATATTGCATATTGAAATTTTGCATATCTATTCTCAGCTAGAAGTTTAAAATTATTTTTATTATTATTATTTTTTTTAACTTTGTTTGAATTTTTTGCCATTTTAGTTATAAAAAATCTTTCTACTCAGAACAAATGCAATTAACCTTTCATTATGGCAATAATTTCTTCAAATATAGGGGATAATGACTTTTCTCTTCGTAAAAAAGAGCTTAGGCTAGTTGATTCAAAAATAATTCCAGAAGAAAAGAGAAATAAAAATCTGAACTTAGCGAGGCCTCTTACTTTAAACGAATTTATTGGCCAAGAACAACTTAAATCCTCTTTAAGAATAGCTATAGATGCTTCAATTTTTAGAAAAGAACCGATGGAGCATACTCTTTTATATGGACAGCCCGGTTTAGGTAAGACTACTCTTGCTTTTCTAATAGCCCATGAATTGAATACAAAATGTAGGATAGCAACTGCGCCAGCAATTGAAAGACCTAGAGATATTGTAGGTTTACTTCTTGGATTAAAGGATGGAGAAGTTTTATTTATCGATGAGATACATCGCTTAAATAGGTTAACTGAAGAGTTGTTATATTCTGCAATGGAGGATTTTAGACTTGACTTAACTATGGGCGCTAATAGAGGAGCCCGTTGCAGAACAATTAATCTGCCTAGGTTTACTCTGATTGGCGCGACAACTAAATTAGCCTCTATAAGTGCACCTCTAAGAGATAGATTTGGTATATCTCAGAAAATTGAATTTTACACATATGACGAATTAAAAAAAATAATTGATAATTTCTCCCGATTAATAAATCTCAATATAGATAATGAAGCATCTTATGATTTAGCGAAGATATCTCGAGGGACTCCAAGAATTGCTTTAAGATTATTAAGACGAGTTAGAGATTATGCTCAAGTTGTTAATAAAACTAATATGATCTCATTGAATTTAATAAAAAGAGCTTTAAATTCTTACCAAATAGACGAAAAAGGATTGGATTCCTTAGATAGACACTATTTATCTTTTCTTAACCAAAACAATAATATTCCAACTGGCCTTGATTCAATTGCAGCTGGCTTGGGTGATGATTCTTCAATGTTAGAATTTGTAGTTGAGCCATATTTAATTAAAATTGGTTTTGTCACAAGAACTCCTCGAGGAAGATTGCTTACTGCTTTGGGAAAAAAGTACATTAATTCAAAAAATGATAACTTTTAAAAAAGTTAAGGTTTGTTTTGTAATAATTTTTGTTTTTTTGAATATTTTTTATATTGCGCCATGCTATTCATTATCTTTGAGGGAAGATTTGTTTAGAAATGCATTAGACTTAAGTTCAAGCGGAAAATTTAATCTCGCTTTACAAGAATGGAATCAATATCTTGATTCTTATCCCGATGATGCTGCGGGTTTTAGCAATAGAGGAAATGTAAGACTTGTTATAGGAGATGTAAAGGGATCAATAGATGACCAAAATAAGGCAATAAGTTTGAATCCTAGTGAAATAGATCCCTACATTAACAGGGGGATAGCAGAGGAAGCATTGGATCTATGGTCTCAAGCGAAAAAAGATTATATGTTCGTTATCTCGCAAGATAGTAAAAATTTCTCTGCATTATATAATTTGGCTAATGTAGAAGGATCTACATCACATTGGGAAAAAGCTAGAGATTTATTTTCAAAAGCTGCTTTATATAATCCTGGATTTGCTATGGCTAGATCGAGTATGGCGTTAGCAGATTTCCAGTTGGGGAACATTGATGAATCTGAAAAAGAATTAAAAAAATTAATTAGACGTTATCCAACTTTTGCTGATGCTAGGGCAGCTTTAACAGCTTTGAATTGGTCCAAGGGTGAATCTGGTAAAGCAGAGAGTAATTGGATAGCAGTAACTGAATTAGATCCTAGATATAGTGATGAAGAATGGTTGAAAAAAATAAGAAGATGGCCTCCAGAACCAATTAAAGATTTAATGAACTTTATCGATTTAAAATAAGTGATGAATAGAGATCAGTTTTATAAAAAAATTGATTCGTTTAATGATGAATTAATTAATTTAAGAAGACATATCCATGCACATCCGGAATTAAGTGGACTTGAAAATCAAACGGCGATTTTGATAAGTGGTTTTTTAAAAAATATTGGTTGGAATGTTAGAGAATCTATTGGCAGGACTGGAGTTGTAGCTGATTTTGGCCCCTTAGATAAGGGGATCATAGGTTTAAGAGTAGATATGGATGCTTTGCCAATATTTGAGGAAACCAAATTAAGTTTTTCTTCAAAAGTAGATGGTGTTATGCATGCTTGTGGTCACGATTTGCATATATCGATTGGATTGGGGGTGGCAAAAATTATTAAGGATTTAAAACTAAATTTTGGGACTCGGATAATTTTTCAGCCTGCTGAAGAAATTGCGAGCGGAGCTAGATGGATGATTAAGGATGGTGCAATTAATGGGTTAAACCATATTTTAGGAGTCCATGTTTACCCGGATTTATCAGTAGGGACTATTGGCATTAAAGAGGGAAGTTTAACCGCAGCTGCAGGAGAACTTAAGGTAGAGATTAAAGGAAAATCAGGACATGGTGCTCGACCTTATGAAGGAGTTGATGCTATTTGGGCTGCTTCTAAAGTGATCTCGGGAATTCAAGAATCAATCACACGGAAGTTAGATCCTCTAGATCCTGTAGTAATAACTTTTGGGAAAATAAATGGAGGCAATGCATTCAATGTTCTTGCAGAAAAAGTTAATTTAATTGGTACAGTTAGATGCACTAATCGTAAACTATTTAAGAATATTGGTAATTGGCTCAATGAAAATATCAATTCATTAGCTAATAGTTGCGGAGCTGAAGCAAAAGTAATATTTAGAGAAATCACTCCGGCAGTTAATAATAATTCTGAAATTAATAGAGTGCTTAGAGATTCAGGAATTAAGGTTTTGGGTCAAGAAAATGTTATCGAATTACAAAAACCATCGTTAGGAGCTGAGGATTTCGCTGAATTTTTAAAAGATATTCCAGGGGCCATGTTTAGGCTTGGCGTTTCGAGTTCAAATGGATGTGCTCCGCTTCATAGTTCTAAATTTGATCCAGATGAAAGAGCTATTGCTGTTGGAATTAAAGTGATAACAGAATCCATAGTAAAATTAAACAATGAAAAAATTAATACAATTGGTAAATGAATATTAATAAACGATTTATTTTATCTTTTGTGGCTCCTTTCATGATCCTCATCTCTGTTATAGGATTTATATTTAGGGACGACTCTAGGAAAATTTTTTATTTACCTATTGGCTTAATGGGGATTGTAATTATTTTGGAGAGGAGTATAAGCAGACAATTGGATAGGAAAAATATTTTAAAAAAGATAAAGTCTTATCAAAAAGCTAAATAAAATCATTTTATTTATTTTTACGCAACATGAGATGACTATTTTTTAGAAAAGAGCTATTAATAATATAAATACTAGGGGTGCTAAGAATTTTAACTTAGCTGAGATCATACCCTTTGAACCTGAATCATTAACATTGATGCAGGGAAGTGAAGACTTGATCGAACTTTAGTAATAACACATTAAAAAATTTGTAAATTATGAGAAGTTCGTGGATTAAGCCTCGCCTTGGGAAAGAAAATGTAACTCAAATGAACTTTGCGAGAAAGGGATATATCACTGAAGAAATGGATTTTGTTGCTAAAAAAGAGAATCTTCCTTCTTCTTTAATAATGGAAGAAGTGGCAAGAGGAAGATTAATTATTCCAGCTAATATTAATCATTTGAATCTTGAGCCAATGTCTATAGGCATTGCTTCAAGATGCAAAGTTAATGCCAACATTGGTGCTTCCCCTAATGCAAGTGATATCAATGAAGAAGTAGAGAAGCTAAAACTGGCAGTTAAATATGGGGCTGATACGGTCATGGATCTTTCTACAGGAGGAGTAAATTTAGATGAAGTTCGGCAAGCAATTATCCATGAGTCTCCTGTTCCCATTGGCACAGTTCCTGTTTATCAAGCATTAGAAAGTGTACACGGTTCAATAGATAGACTAACTGAAGATGATTTTCTTCATATTATTGAGAAACATTGTCAGCAAGGCGTAGATTATCAAACTATTCATGCTGGGCTATTAATTGAGCATTTGCCGAAAGTCAAAGGAAGAATTACTGGAATTGTCAGTAGGGGGGGAGGTATTTTAGCCCAATGGATGTTACATCATTTTAAGCAAAACCCTCTCTACACAAGGTTTGATGATATTTGTGAGATTTTTAAGAAATATGATTGTACTTTTTCTCTAGGGGACTCATTAAGACCTGGATGTTTGCATGATGCTTCGGATGATGCTCAGCTAGCTGAATTGAAGACCTTAGGCGAGCTTACTCGAAGAGCATGGGAACATAATGTTCAAGTAATGGTTGAGGGGCCTGGTCATGTACCGATGGATCAAATTGAGTTTAATGTTAGAAAGCAAATGGAAGAATGTTCTGGAGCCCCATTTTATGTGCTTGGTCCATTGGTCACAGATATATCGCCTGGTTATGACCATATATCAAGTGCTATTGGTGCGGCGATGGCAGGGTGGTATGGAACTTCTATGTTATGTTATGTAACGCCAAAAGAACATCTAGGTCTACCAAATGCAGAAGATGTAAGAGAGGGCTTAATTGCTTATAAAATAGCTGCTCACGCTGCTGACATAGCAAGACATAGAGCTGGAGCTCGTGATCGAGATGATGAACTTAGTCATGCAAGGTATAACTTTGATTGGAATAAACAATTCGAACTTTCATTAGATCCGGAAAGGGCAAAGCAGTACCATGATGAAACACTTCCTGAAGAAATCTTTAAAAAGGCAGAGTTTTGTTCAATGTGTGGCCCTAAACATTGTCCAATGAATTCAAAGATATCTGATGAATCTCTTGATCATTTAAAAGATAAGCTTGAAGAATGCAATACTTCAGTGTAGTTATCAATTAGTAGTTATAGAATTTCCTTCGTCTTATTAACTACGTTTTCGACCGTAAATCCAAAATTTTTCATACATTCTCCACCTGGCGCGGATGCACCAAATCTATCCATAGTAATACAAATTCCATCAAAACCTGTATATTTATGCCAACCAAATGAATGGGCAGCTTCTACTACAACTCTCTTTTTCACACTACTAGGTAAAACACTTTCTTTATAAGATTCTTCTTGCTCTTCAAAAAGTTCTACACAAGGCATAGAAACAACTCTAATTTTTTTACCTAAGCTTGAAATTTCCTTACTTGCTTCAATGCAAAGATTCAGTTCGCTTCCAGTACCAATAAATATTAAGTCTGGTGTTCCTTCACAATCGGAAACTACGTATCCTCCTAGAGCAACTTTGTCTATCGAAGTATTTTCTTGATTTGGCATACCTTGTCTACTTAAACAAAGGGCAGAAGGTCTTTTTCGATTTTGAATAGCAAGCTTATAAGCTCCACTCGTCTCATTTCCATCTCCAGGTCTGAAAACTAGCATGTTAGGCATTGCGCGAAGAGAAGGGATAGTTTCAATAGGTTGATGTGTTGGGCCATCTTCTCCTACACCAATTGAATCATGAGTTAAGACGTAGATTACCCCTAATTCGCTAAGTGCTGAAAGCCTCATGGAGCCCCTCATATAATCGGCGAAAACAAGGAAGGTTCCACCATAAGGGATAAGACCACTATTGTGATAGGCAATACCATTAAGTACAGCTGCCATTGCATGCTCTCGTACACCAAAATGTAAATATCTTTTTTCAGGGCTATGTGGCTGGAATGATCCAGTTTCTCCTTTTATATCTGTGTAATTAGAGTGAGTTAAATCTGCTGATCCGCCAATTAATTCAGGTAGGTTAGGACCTAAAGCACCTAAACATATTTGTGAATGCTTTCTGGTAGCTAACCCTTTATCATTAGGCGAATAAGAGGGGAGTTCTGAGTCCCAATTCTCAGGTAATTGACCCTCTAACATTCTTTTTAATTCTGCTCCTTCAGAGGGATATTTTTTTTGATATTCTTCAAATTTAGAATCCCATTCTTTCTCTAAATTTTCACCTTTGTTTATTGATTTTCTAAAGTGCGCATATACTTCATCGGGTATTTCAAATGGAGGATATTCCCAATTTAGAAATTCTCTAGTTAATGCAGCTTCTTCTTCTCCAACAGCTGCTCCATGAATTCCAGCAGTATCTGATTTATTTGGAGAACCGTAACCTATGGTTGTAGAAATTTTAATAATTGAAGGCTTGTCTGTAATTAATTTTGCTTTTTCGATAGCTTCAGTGATTCCTTTTACATCATGATTCCCATCTTCAACATGTTGTACATGCCATCCATAAGCTTCGTATCTTTTTAAGACATCTTCAGTAAAAGAAACGTCGGTTCGTCCATCAATTGTAATTTGATTATCGTCATATAGTGCAATTAATTTGCCAAGCTTAAGATGACCAGCTAATGAGCAGGCCTCTGATGCAATACCTTCTTGATTACAGCCATCACCCATTATTACGTAAGTATAGTGATCAACGATATTGCAATCAGGCTTATTAAATTTAGCTGCTAAGTGTGTTTCAGCTATTGCTAAACCAACTGCATTTGAAATTCCTGCTCCAAGAGGACCAGCTGTAACTTCAACACCTTCAGTTTCGAATGTTTCTGGATGCCCAGGAGTTTTTGATCCCCATTGCCTAAATTCTTTAATATCTTCTATGGAAACTGATTTATAACCTGTCAAATGAAGCAAGGAATACAACAGCATACAGCCATGACCAGCTGATAATACAAAACGGTCTCTATTGAACCATTTTGGGTTGTTAGGGTTGTGATTCAGTATGTTTTGCCATAATGCATAACCCATAGGTGCACATCCCATTGGCAATCCAGGATGACCACTATTAGATTTATTTACTGCATCAACAGCAAGCATTCTTATACTATTTACACAAAGTGATTCTAATGAAACAGATGCAGCGACCATTGTTTTAAAATAAGTTAAGTTGGAAATACAAAATTGGTTGTCTTCAATTCATTTTGCTGAAAGCAAGGCAAACATTGTGACCACCAAAGCCGAAAGAATTAGAAAGAGCAACTCGTACTTGAGCTTCTCTTGCATTATTTGGTACATAATCAAGATCACATTCAGGATCTCGGTTGACGTAGTTAATTGTAGGAGGGATAAAATTATGTGTCAAAGAAAGTATACAAGCTACAGCTTCTATACCTCCTGAGCCTCCTAGGAGATGACCTGTCATCGACTTAGTAGAGCTTACAGGAATGAGGTAAGATCTGTCTCTAAAAATAGATTTAATTGCAGAAGTTTCATTTTTATCATTAGCTGATGTACTTGTTCCATGAGCATTTATGTAATCAACTTTTTCAAGGCTAAGACAAGCTTCTTCTATTGCTAATTTGATAGCTTCGGCGCCTCCAATCCCGCCTGGAGATGGAGCAGTTATATGATGAGCATCACATGTTGTTCCATAACCAATTATTTCTGCATAAATTCTCGCATTCCTTTTTTGTGCATTTTCTAAAGTTTCTAAAACAAGAATTCCAGATCCCTCTCCAATAACAAATCCATCTCTTTCTGCATCAAAAGGTCTGCTAGCAGTTTGAGGGCTTTCATTTCTGGAAGAAAGAGCTTTGGCACTGGCAAAACCAGCTACTCCGAGGGGTGTAATACTTGCTTCTGCTCCCCCACAGATCATTGCATCTGCTTTCCCAAGCTGGAGTAATCTAAAAGAATCACCAATTGCATTTGAACCAGCAGCACAAGCGGTGGAAACAGAGGAACTTGGTCCTTTTGCACCCAAAGCGATTGCAGCCAAACCAGTGGCCATGTTTGGAATCATCATTGGGACTGTAAATGGACTTACTCTTTTAGGCCCTTTATGACTCAATATTTGAGCTTGACTTTCCATAGTTAGTAAGCCTCCAACACCAGAACCAATAATCACTCCAATTCTTGATGCATTAGCTTCAGTAATCTCAAGTCCAGAATCATTAAAGGCTTGCTTTGCAGCAATAACTCCAAATTGGGAAAAACGATCCCATCTTTTGGATTCTTTAGCTTCAATAAAATTTTCAGATTGAAGATTTTTTACTTCTGCAGCAAATTTGCAGGGATGTTGTTCAGGATCAAAGAGAGTAATATCTGAAACCCCATTAGTACCTGTTTGAAGACCGACTAAATATTCATCAATGTTATTACCAATTGGAGTTACTGCTCCGATACCAGTAATAACTACTCGATGGAATTTTGGCATCCTACACTAACCTTTTTTTTCTTCGATGAATTTTACCGCATCG
>CACGBL010000018.1:0-23959 GCA_902571355.1 uncultured Synechococcaceae cyanobacterium
TTGACTTTCCTTTCCATTACTTTATTCTGCAATGATATATATTCCTCTTTACTTATTGGTTCAAAGGGTAATCTCGGGAAAGTAGCGTTAGCACTAAATCTAGCCAGCAATGCTGCTGAAATATATCCCTCATTATTTTCTATTGCATTATGAATAGCCTTAGCTAAATCCTCGATTTCATTTTCTCTAAATTCTACGGTTGCAGAGGTATTATGCTCTGTGTAAAATTTCTGCACTTGCATGTAAAAATCAAATTGAGCTAATGCTGAGAAATTATTGATGTCTATTTGGTCTGCGCCGTCTATATTTGCCCAACTAACTTCTGTAGGGATTTCAACTAACCATTCTGTACATCTTGGGTCAAATGGATTATCGAGCAAGCAACCATTTTCATCTTTATCAGATTGAGATGGAACAACTGAGTAACCATAATCCATGCAAGCTAAAGCGATTGGGTCATTTTTCCTGAAAGTTATTCTTCTTATGAATCTTTGAGCCTTTGGAGGATGCCAACCTGGAGCTGCTCCAGTAAGAAGGCTTTTAGTTCCAGCAGGCTGAACTGTTGTGCATCTATTTGGTCTCCTTAGATTATGCTTATCACAATATTCCCATACAGTTTCTTTTACTATTTTTCTCCAAGAATCTAAGAATTTAGCCTCCTTTTCTTTGAAGGCCTTCCCTTCTTCGCTATTTGGCCTTCCTGCTTCCCACCATTTCAACCATGGCGTCCCAAAGGCATGGACACAAAAATCAAATAATCCAGTGAAACTTACTCCTACGATAGGATCATATTCCCTACTTTTTCTGTAACGCTCAACTTCAAATTCATGATTAAGTAAGCATGCTACAGAAAGAGCCGCTGCTTTAAAAGCTTTTTTTTGCTCTTCAAAATTTCCTGGATCAATCTGATTTAAATGAACTTCAGCCAAATTGCAATGGAAATCATTTCCCAAGATCTCCCCACAAGGGTTAAGTCCATACCGGCTCATCCTGTGGTCTAACTCTTCTTCTGAAAAAGGACCATAACTACTATTTATCCAATTTCTCGCTTCATCCTTGCCTTGTTCTGAGTAGATTTCAATAAATTCCTTTCTCAATTCATCATCTTTGAGAATATCTGCATTTGACCTTGCGATTGCTTCTGGAGCAAATTGAATAGCTCCCTCACCTGAATGGAATTGTTTTGTTACTGCATCCAAAACAGTTTGGTAAGTGGGTTTTGTATGGTAAACCCTAGTATGATTGGCCATTCTGAGGGCATCTTTTTCAGGATCTATTCTCCAATTACCATTCTCATCTTGACTCCATAAATTTTCTTTTGCTGATGCGGCTTCCTTATCATCTGAAGCAAATTGTCTCATTCCAGCACTTCTTCTTATATTCCCAGCAACTATGGTTACTGCAGCTTCATCAATTAATAAACAACACTCTACTGTATTTAATTTCCTACCAATTGCCTTTCCAAGAAGTGATGCGACTCTAGAGTAAAGATCTTTCAATTTGATAGGGTTTGCCATACCACCAAAACCTTTTAATGATTCTCCCGCAGGCCTAATATCTTCCAAATCAATATAAACATCAATTTCTCTTTCAAGACTCTCGTTACTTGATGCCTCAAGAAGATATTTATAGCTATCTACCCATCCTCTTCTGCTATCTCCAACTTTGATATGAAGATCTTTTCCTTTAATTTCTAATGATGACTTTTCTTCTCTTTGATCTTTAGGAGTTATTCCAACTTCACTGACTGATTTAATGTTTATTTTGTTAATTACCGTAGGTAGATTATTTATAAAATGAGGCTCAATTATTGCACCTGTTCCACATCCCATCATTGCTAAGTCCATCATTAATGCGAAGGCTTCCCAATCAATTAAGTTTGTTGAGGTACAGTTGTATGCTCCTGAGAAATTTTGGTTCTTATTAATCCAAGGGGTTCCGCCTATCCATAACCATCTTCCTGAAGGTTGAGCTTTTTGGTTACTTTGCATCTCTCTCATTAGGATTAATTCTTCTTCAGAAAGTTTTCCTAATTTTTTTAATCCCGATAAATTCCTTTCGCCTACTTCGCTCCAGTTCTCCCTTTTGCCAGATGAAGTTTTTCTACTATAAGATCTGAAAAAAACTGGGTAAGCAGCTGGCGCAGTCTTTGGAAAATCATCTTTTTTAAGATTATTGGAATTGCTCTCTGAAGAAGCTTTATTTGGTGCAACAGTCACGATAAAAAAAACGTATGTAAATAACCCGTACTGGAAGAATAACTCTACCTGTGGCGTCTGCAACTATTCTTACCACTATTTAACGGTTTGTGTAGAATTATGTTTAATATGAAATCTTTGTTTCAAGAAAGGATATGGAAAGAGTCCCCGAACCTGAATTAATGGAAGAAAAAGAACAGGTCATTTCTTATGACGAAGCTGATTTTTCAGAAGGGGAATTTAATCTAATTAATCAAATAAATCAATATCTTTTTAAAAAAAATATTTCTTTAGGTGAAAAAGATTTAATAGTTGATTTAGGATGTGGACCAGGAAATATTTCTGAGAAGTTAGCAATAAAATGGCCTAATACTGCAGTCGTAGGAATAGATGGTTCTAAAGAGATGATTTTGAGAGCAGAATATAATAAGAGTATTTCTAATAATCAAAAAAAATTAAAAAATTTACGCTACATTTGTTCTGACATCAAAGACATTAAATCAAATAATTTTTTATTTAAAAAAAGAATTAGTTTACTTGTAAGCAACAGTTTGATTCATCACATTACCAATCTTGAAGATTTCTTCAACACCATAAGAATTTTATCTAGTAATATTACTGTAAATTTTCACAAGGACTTAAAAAGGCCATTAGATGAAAAGTCTGCTTTAGAACTCAAAGCACAATGTTCAACTAAATATAATGAAATTTTAACTAATGATTATTATGCTTCTTTAAGAGCTTCTTATACTTTTAAAGAGTTAAAAAATTTCATCTTAGAGAATGATCTATCCTCTTTAGATGTGTTTGAGGAAGGTGAAAATTATTTAATAGTCTATGGTAATGTTTAAGAACTAAGTGAAAGGCCCTTATATTATAAAAATGAGCTTAGGTACAAAAATTCTAAATAATAAAGAAATACTGGATGCGGTAAATAAAAGGAGAAATTTTGCTATTATTTCACATCCAGATGCTGGGAAAACGACTCTTACCGAGAAGCTTCTTTTGTATGGAGGTGCCATTCAACAGGCAGGAGCAGTAAAAGCTAGGGGTAATCAGAGAAAAGCCACCTCAGACTGGATGGAACTTGAGAAACAAAGAGGTATTTCTATTACATCAACTGTATTGCAATTTGAATATGAAAGATCTGTAATTAATCTATTAGATACACCAGGACACCAAGATTTCTCCGAAGATACTTATAGAACATTAGCTGCTGCTGATAATGCAGTTATGTTGGAAGATGCTGCTAAAGGACTAGAACCTCAAACTAGGAAATTGTTTGAAGTTTGCAAGATGCGAAAAATACCAATATTTACTTTCATAAATAAAATGGATAGACCAGGAAGAGAGCCATTTTCTTTACTTGATGAAATTGAATCAGAACTTGGATTAAATACCCTACCTATAAACTGGCCAATTGGGAGTGGCGAGGAATTTAGAGGGGTTATTGATAGATTTTCGAGAGAGGTGATTTTATTTCATAAAGCAGTGAGAGGGAAACAATCTAATGAGAAAAGATTAAGTCTTGAGGATAAAGAGCTATCAAAATATGTAGAGAGAGATTTACTTGAAAACTCACTTGAAGAATTGGAGGTTCTTGATGAGGCAGGATCTAAATTTGAAAAAGAAAAAGTTTTTAATGGCTCTTTAACCCCAGTTTTCTTTGGATCTGCCATGACTAATTTTGGCGTAAGGCCATTTTTAGATAGTTTTTTAAAAATGGCACAAAAACCAACTTCAAGAAATAGTAATAAAGGGGATATTGAACCTGCAAGCGATGAATTTAGTGGGTTTGTTTTTAAGCTTCAGGCAAATATGGATCCAAAGCACAGAGATAGGGTTGCTTTTATAAGAGTTTGTAGTGGCAAATTTGAAAAGGATATGTCAGTTAAACATTCCAGAACTGGGAAAACAATTAGATTATCAAGACCACAAAAAATATTTGGGCAAGATAGAGAAGTAGTTGATGATGCCTATCCTGGAGATGTTATTGGTTTAAATAATCCAGGGATGTTTTCTATTGGAGATACCCTTTATACGGGTGCTCATCTGGAATATGAGGGCATACCATCCTTTAGTCCTGAAATATTCAGCTGGTTAAGAAATCCAAATCCCTCAGCATTTAAAAACTTTAGAAAGGGTGTTAATGAACTTCGAGAAGAAGGAGCTGTTCAGATTCTTTATGACTTTGATGAGAGTAAAAGAGACCCTATACTCGCAGCCGTTGGTCAATTGCAGCTGGAGGTAGTAACTCACAGATTAAAAAGTGAATATGGTGTAGATGCAAATCTTGAAGCAATGCCATATCAATTGGCTAGATGGATTTCTGATGGATGGCCAGCCATTGAAAAATTAGGCAGAATATTCAACTGTAAAATAGTTAAAGATTGTTGGAATAGGCCAGTTATTCTTTTCAAAAATGAGTGGAATCTAAATCAGTTTGTTGAAGACAATAATCAATTAAATTTAAACAAAGTTGCGCCCGTTGTTAGTGGAGTCGAACCAATTGTTTTATAAAGTCTTAATGGATTATAAAATTAGTTAATCTGTTAGTATTGGTAAAAAATTTTGGATTCAAACAGTAATAAAAATAATAACGAAAAATCACCTTATGAAATTTTAGGTGTAAAAGAAGGTGCTGCTTTTGAGGATATTCAGAAGGCTAGAGATATTAAAGTTAAAGAGGCTGGTGAAGACTTAATTTTAAAAGCGAAAATAGAATCTTCCTTTGATCAATTACTCATGGGTAGTTTGAAAGCCAGGCAATCAGGAAATGTAAGCTATGAAGCTGTGAGTGCCTCAAAAAAAGAAAAACAAATTAATCAATTTACCAATAATAACTTCCCACTTCTTTCTAAGATAAAAAATTTAAATAATAACTCTAACAATTCAAGTCAGTATAGTCTGCCAAAAATAACTACCCCCTCATTTGATAATCTTTCAATAAAAATATCTGTTGGGCTATTATTTTTAATTTTGTTATTTATCAGTCCAGACTCTAATAATAGACTTTTACTCTCTATCTCAACATTAATACTTACCTATACTCAAATTAAATCAGGGAAAAGATTTATAGGTTCTCTGGGTTGGAGTGTTACCTTTCTCTCAATAGGATTAATATTTGGTGGATTGCTTGAAAATAATTCTTTCATTCAGGAAGTATCAAACAACTCTTTATCAATACAAAAAATTCAAAGTATTCCTGCCATGGTTATTTTATGGCTAGGCGTAATTTTTTTATGATTGAATTTCTATCATAGATTTAATTTCTTCATAATTTATAAGATATTTATTTTTACAAAATTCACAAACCAACTCTGCTTTGCCATCTTTCTTGAGGATGTCCTCTAACTCGCTCTTATCAAGCATTTTCATCGCATTTAAACTTCTTTGTTTGGAACACTTGCATTTAAAACTCACTTCTTGAGAACGAGCTTTTTCAGAGATTGATTTATCGTCAATATCGGGAAATATATTTCTAATTAAATCAAGAAGATTATCTTTTGACTTAAATAGATCTTCGCTGAAAGAATTAATTTCTTTGCATCTTTCTTCAAGTAGTGAGACTAGCAGAGGGTCAGTATCTTTTTTAGGTAAAACTTGAGCTAATAAGCCACCACTACAAATAACACTTTTATTTTGAATTTTTTCTCCAATAAATACAGCAGAGGGAGTTTGCTCTGAATGATATAAATATGAAGCCAAGTCTTCAGCAATATTCCCATTTACTAATTCAACAGTGCTTGTAAAGGGTTCTCCAAATCCACTATCTCTAATTACATTTAAATATCCTGTACCTAATGCTTTTGTGAAATCAAAAGAATATTTATTATTTATTTTGACTAGGTCCAATTCTAAATTAGGATTCCCTACATAACCCCTAACTTTCCCGTCTCTACCTGCATCAACTAGTAATCCCTTTAAAGGTCCGTCAGATCTAACTCTTAAAGTGACTCTCCCATGCATTATTTTCATCGAGCTTGCTAAAAGCAGTGAAGCACTAAATGCTCTGCCTAAGATACAGGTGGTTAAGTAAGAAAGGCCGTGTCTTTTTTTTGCTTCTAAAGAAGATTCTGTTGTTAAGACCGCAACTAATCTTATTCCTCCATTGGCTGCAGTAGCCCGAACTATCCTATCCTGCATGATTTTCTTTCATAAAATTTTTGATTTTCCCTTTTTCCAAGAATAATATCCTAGAAGGAATTCCCTCAAATAAGGCAGGTTCATGAGTAACAATAATAATTGTATTTTTATTTTTTAAATCAAGAATTAAATTCTTCACATCATTTCTCATTGAATAGTCTAATCCAGCAGTTGGTTCATCAAGTAAAAGAATTGAGGGGTTTCTAAGTAGTTGAACTGCTACAGCTAACCGCCTTTGTTGTCCGCCACTTAGCTGTTCTGGTGGTTGAGTCAGATTAATTTTTTTCAAACCAACTTTATTTAAAACTATTTCTATATTTTTTTCTCTTAAAGATTTATGGCCTATTTTTAATTCTTTACCAATGGTTGTACCTATAAAGTATCTTTCAGGAAATTGGAATACTACTCCACAAAACCATCTTCTTTGTCTAGAAGACAAAATTTTATTCTTCCAAGTAATTTTTCCCTTTTGCGGATTTGTTAATCCGCTTATTATTTCGAGTAGTGTTGTTTTCCCAGAACCACTACTGCCGCAAATTAAAATGATTTCATTTTCATGAACTTTTAAATTTAAATTGTCTATTATTTTTCTTTCACCAGTTTGGGGTTGATAAGATATTTCTTTTAAATCAAGCATTATTAATTAAGTTATAGGTATGAATTTGAATCTAGTAATAACTTACTTATAATAGCTTTAGATCTAAAAAGATATTAGTCAATATGAATATTATTTTTAGGGAAGTTGATCCTTTTAATTGTTGGATATGGATCAGGTTTTCAGAATCACCAACTCAAGACGAAAAAAATTATTTAGATGGTGTTTTTGATAGTTGGTACGTTTTAGGAAGGTTAGGTGGATTTAATTCTGAAAATTTGCAAACTCATGAAGAGGGTTCCGATCTAAGTTGGATGTCCTATGATAATGACCAAAAAAATGCATCTCTTCCAGCCTTAATGCATAATTTAGGAATTATGGAATATCAAAATCTTTGGGGAAGATGTTGGGTTGATTTTGGAACTTCAGACTCCATTTCAATAGATATATTAATTAATTCTTTGAATGAGATATCAAATAATTATGTAAAAATTGAAGAGTTAATTATTGGGGGTGAAAATAATGATTGGTCAGTTGAAGAACATGAAGATTTAGTTTTCAAAGATTAAGTGTTTTAGATGGAAGACTTAACAAGATTAATTATTTCCCATGAAAGAATTGAAAATATTAAGAACAATAATTTAGAACTTTCTAAAGAAGAGGCTCATTATTTAAATAAAGTAATGAGGATAAAAAATGGTAAAAAAATATTTATAGCTAACGGAGAGGGTTCATTATGGAAAGCTATAAAAGTTAAAAATGATTGCTTAGAAATAATTAAA
Source organism: uncultured Synechococcaceae cyanobacterium (assembly GCA_902571355.1). Classification (GTDB taxonomy): domain Bacteria; phylum Cyanobacteriota; class Cyanobacteriia; order PCC-6307; family Cyanobiaceae; genus Prochlorococcus_A. Next base: position 7,722 of record CACGBL010000018.1, read on the forward strand.
TCAAAAAAACCTTACTTATTTCAAGAACAAGAAATTCACTTATTAGGAATAGCTGTTGTCATACCAAAAAGTGGTTTTGAGGATATTTTAAAAATGTGTACTGAAATAGGAATTGATTATATACAGCCATTATTTTCAGAAAGACAGGTAAACAAAAATTTAAATTTTTCTAGAAAAATTTTGAGATGGAATTTAATTATCAATGAAGCTGTTGAGCAAAGTGAGAGATTATGGAAACCATCTATTTTAAATGGAATGGATATTATTGAATGGCTAAAAAGTAGAGATAATCAAGAAAGAGTTTCAATTTCTATAACTAGAGAAGAAACACTATATGACTTAAATCAATGGTTAAGAAAACAACAAGAATTTGGAAATAAAAAAGGAGTTATTTTTTGGAATGTAATTGGTCCTGAAGGAGGCTGGTCCGCTAAAGAAATTGATTTTTTTAAAAAAAATAATATTACCTTTGTTAAGCTTGCAGACACTATCTTGAGAACTTCAACGGCTAGTATTAACGCATCATCAATTCTAAATCAGTGGAGAATTGATTTGAAATTAAAGAATTAGATAAATATGGATTTAATTAGAAATCAATTTTTTATAGGTTTTTGCATTAATTTTATTTTGATTTATATATTTTGCAGGATTCCTTTGATGACGAAAAGTGGTTGGGTAAGTGCAGGCATCTTAGGCACAATTTTGTGGGGATGTTTGTCTTGGCAGGGATGGATGTCAGTTGTAATTTATTTATTATTTGGATCCCTCGTTACCAAAATAGGTTTTAAATTTAAAAAAGCACAAGGAATTGCTGAAAAAAGAGGCGGGAGGAGAGGTCCTGAGAATGTATGGGGCTCAGCAGCTACAGGATTATTTCTTGCCATTATGACCAAATTTAATGCTGCCAATGTAGTGATGTTTAAAGTAGGTTTTGCTGCAAGTTTTGCTGCAAAGTTGGCGGATACTTTTGGTAGCGAAATTGGAAAAAGATTTGGTAAAGACACATACTTAATTACTTCACTTAAAAAGGTGGATAGGGGAACTGAGGGAGGAATAAGTATAGAAGGAACATTAGCTAGTGTTTTGGGATCAATATTTATGGCTTTTATAATGCTTCTTCTATCAATTATTTCTACAAAACATCATTTTATAGTTGTTGTAGTTTCTGGATTCTTGGCAACACTTTCCGAAAGTATTATTGGTGCTAAATTTCAAAACAAATATAAATTAAGTAATGAATTGGTAAATGCTATTCAGACAAGTATTGCTTCTGTTTTTGCTATATTTGCTCTTATTTTATATTCATATTTTTTAAATTAATAATATTTGGAAAGACCTAAGATCCCTTCCATTTTGTAAGAATCTCCCAGCTTTTAAGTCTTTGGAAAAGCCAGAAATGACCTTCGGAATTTAGATGAATTCCATCATTCGTAATCCAATTTTTACTCCTTTTATCAGAGTACATTTCTCTAAAAGTAGGAAGAAATGGGACATTCTGATTGAGGCATACTTCCTCCATTCTCCTTTCATAAGAATTACAAAAATCATTTGAGTACCATAGACATCCTGCGAACGGCATTTTGCTTTCGTCAACTGGTGTCAAACCAATAACAAATACATTTGTTTGAGAGTTCATTTCATTAATAAGCCTCTCTAATCCATATTCAAATCCATCTATATCTAATTGATGTCTTCCATTTATCTGACCAATTGCTGCAGTGTCGTTAAGACCTACATTTAGTAGGATTGCTTTAGGTTTATTTCTTCTCGTTTCTCCTCTAGATGACCATTCTTTTTCCCATCTAGATGAAACTTTTTCTATCCCGTCTCCCCTAACGCCAAGTTGATAAATAACTGGTCCATTTTGGTTATTACCCCAATCTTTTCTAAGCCTCTCACACCATCCACCACCCTCATTATCTCCCCATCCATAAACTGAGCTATCTCCAATTACAACAAGCTGTTTTGGTAAACTAATCACTATTACCGGAAAAAAATAATTACTTGATTTAACAAATTATTCTTACAAATCAAGTTAAACTATTATTGATTTTACCATTTATTAATTCTCCAACTATTGCGATGGAGCTATAAGCTATCAAAACTATGGTGACTTCTTGCCATGCGAAGGAACTTAGTGATTCTTGCAATTGCCAACCTAGACCAACACTTCCAATAACCCCAACAATTGCAGTTTCTCTAATAATGATGTCAGATCTATAAGCGCAATATGCTAAGTAACTTTTTGCTTGTTGAGAAAATAAACCTAAAAGCCAACTAGTCTTTTTTGAGATTCCTAGAGATTTCATTGCAATATAATTTCTCTTGTCTTGGCTATCTAGATTTGTAAAAAGTAATTTGCTAGTAATACCAGCGTTGTGGAGACCTAATGTTAAAGCTGCTAAAGATAAAGAAGGATTATTAAAAATTAATAGAGTTAGAAGTATTACAGGTGTAGGTATTAAACGTAATAAAAATGCAAAAATTTTTATAAAAATTTTAGAACTATTGTTGTTAAAAATTCCTATTACTAATGGAGGTAAACTAATTGCGATTCCTGTTGATAAAAGACTTAAAATTATTGTTTCTAATATAAGTTTTAAGAAATCAAATAATCCTAAATCTGAGCTTGATTTAAAAAGAGAACTAACGGAATTAAAATTTTCAAAATTATTATTAAAAATAAAATAAAGAAAATATGAAAAAGAAAATAAAATTGTTATGAAAAAAACTGCAATAAAAAAAATAGATAGGATTTTATTTGTAGTATTAAATTTTATTTTTTTGAATATTAATCCAGAAAGAATTATCAAAATTGCTAAGGACCATAAATAAGTCCATAACTCTCTGAAATTCAAAGTTTGGAAAGATAAAAAAATACTGGTACCTATTCCTCCAATCCCAAAAAGTCCTAAAATCACAGTACTTCTTATTGAACACTCTAATCGATATAAACCAAAGTTTTTAAATGTATTTATTATTGGATTCCATATTAAAGTTAGTAAAGAAGAAAATTTAGGTGCATTTATTTGATTTATAGATTCAAAACTTTTGTAGTCAATAGTTTCTAATTGTTCAGCAAAAACTTTTGAATTTACAGCAATATAAGGTATACATATAGCTATTATTCCTATCGAAAAATTTATTCCATATATTTGCATTAATATTATTCCCCAAACCACTTCGTGTATAGATCTAATGATTGTTAGAAAAAACCTTATTATGCGGTAGAAAAAATTTGGAATATTAAAGATTTTATAAAAAATATTTGAGGAAATTATTCCAAAAATTGCTCCAAAAATAATACTTACTAACCAACTAAAAAAACCAATTAAAATAGTTTCATTTAATCGCTTAATTACGGTAATAATAATTTCATTATCGATCCTGGGATTAAATGAAGAAATTAAGAATTCTTGGAATAATTTAAATCCTCCAAAATGAATATTGTTTATTAATTGATACCCTAGAGGTATGCATACCAAAATTGGAAGAAAAGATAATGAGGTATAGTTTAATTTTAATTTGTTCAACTAATTAATATATTTTCTCTAAATGAATCTTCTTTAAGTTATTTCTTTTGATATTGAAAAAAATTTTACCATCCCTTATTCCAATAACTTTATCGAAATCGTTCAGCAAATCTAATCGATGTAATGCAACTAATGCTGTCTTTGGGGATTTTTTTGTATTATTTTTATCTACATTTTCTAGCAGAAGGTTTTTAATTGTTGTTATCAATTTGGGATCTAGATTATTAAAAGGCTCATCTGCAAATAATATATTTGATTCTTGAATTAATGATCTGGCTATAGCCACCCTTTGTTTTTGCCCCCCAGATAGTTTTCTGATTTTTTTGTCGTAAATAGAGTTATGAAGTCTACATAATTTCATATATTTATGCGCCTTCTTAAAAGAACTTATATTTAGTAAATTTTTAAAAGCGAAATAAAAATTGTTTTCCGCTAGTAGTCCACAATTAACATTTTGTTCTGCAGAGAGATCTTCTATTAATCTTAAATCTTGCCATATAGTTGTTATTTTACTTTTCTGCTTTCTATCTAATTCCTCGAAACTTTTATTGAATAATTTAACCTCACCTTGAGTTGGCTTTATAGTGCCATTAAGTACTGATATAAGAGTAGTTTTCCCTGAACCGCTTTTACCTAAAAGTGCAATTTTTTCCCCAGAATTTATTTTTAAATTTATTTTATTTAGGATCAGATCATTTTTATATTTATAAGATATATTTTCTAATTCTAAGACAGTATTATTCATCTAATTTTATTTAATTTCCTACCGATTTCCTCTATATTTTTATATTGTTTTGATTCTGCCTTTATAAATCTTTTTGCATTGAACATACCTAATATCTGTTTATGTGATTTTTGCTTAATATCTAAATTTAGAATCACTGATTTAAGTTCTTTTGTAAACCCTTCCCAGAATCTATTTTCAAGATCACCTTGAGCTACCCAATGATAGTCAACATATTCTGGTGTGATCCAGAATAATTCTAAATTACTTGTTCTTTTGGGATTATTTTTAAGATTGTTTTCCCAAACCTGTTTATTTAAAGCTCCAGCATCAAATGCCCCACTATTAACTAAAGCTATAGTGGCATCATGACTCCCACTAAAACCTGCTTTTTTTCCTTTAAAATGTTTAATTTCTACCCCTGCTTGATTTAAAAAATATTCTGGCATTAATCTTCCAGAAGTTGAGTTTTCAGAGCCAAAAGTAAATCTTAAATTCTTTAGTTTTTTAAGTCCTTTAATGTTTGAAATTGAGTTAAGTTCTAAATTTTTGTTTACTATAAAAACACTTTTAAATTCTTTATCGATATCTCTTTGAGCTATGACAATTGAATTAGGAGTTTGTAATCTTGCTTGAACTCCTGATAAACCGCCAAACCAAACTAAATCTAAATCTTTAGTTCTAAATCCAGTTACTGCTGCGACATAATTAATAACAGGAATGTATTTAACTTCTACATCAAGTTGTTTGGATAATTCTTTTGAAAATAAATTAAATCTTTTGTCCAAAACATCTTGGTTTTGATCAGGTATTGCTCCAACTTTTAAAACTTTGGGATTTGAAAATACAGGTGATGAAAAAACAGAAAATAATAGAGATGAACTTATTAGGAAATTTTTTAAATTAAACATAACTTAGTTAAATTAATAGTATTCAAAGATTGCTTTTTCAATCCTCCGTAGTCCATCTTTTATTTTAATCTCTGAAGCCGCACAAGATATTCTTATACATTGATCAGCTCCAAAAGCTTTTCCAGGTACAACAACTAATCCGTAATCTTGAAGAGCTTTATTGCAGAAATCAACAGAAGTAATTGAGGAGTTGGGTAATTTTGGAAATGCGTAAAATGCTCCGTTAGGTTCTTCAATATAAATCCCATTTATATTATTAAGGCCCTCATAGAGAAGTCTTCTTCTTTGATCATAATGGCTATTTATCATTGAGAAAAACTCATTATTAATTTTTAAAGCCTCTAAAGCACCTTTTTGAACAAAAGAGCAAACATTACTTGTACTTTGACTTTGCAATGCTGAGGATGCTTTGATTACATCTTTGGGACCTACTAAATAACCTATCCTCCAGCCAGTCATAGCCCATCCTTTCGCAAACCCATTTATTATAAAAATTCTATCTTTTAAGTCATTTGCTAATGAAGATAAACTGTAGTGTTTAAATTCTTTTTTAAGGATTAGTTCGTAAATCTCATCAGAAAGAATATTGATATTTGGATTTTCTCTAGCTAAATCGGCAATTTGTAATAATTCTTCCTTTGACATAACTCTTCCAGTAGGGTTATTAGGAGAATTGATAATTATAAATTTAGTTTTTGAAGAGATTTTAGACTTCAAATCTTCTATATTTATTTTGAATCCATCTTCTGCAGAAGAATTTGTAAAAATTGGCTTCCCACCCGCCAATCTAACCATCTGGGGATAACTTAACCAATATGGAGAAGGAATAATAACTTCGTCTCCAGTATTTAACAATACTTGGAAAAGATTATATATTGCTTGCTTAGCACCATTTGTGATCATTACATTTTCAAATTCATAATTTAAATCGTTTTGAATTTGAAGTTTATTTGCAATTGCTTTTCGGAGATCTAAATTCCCCGCTGCGGGCCCGTACTTTGTAAATCCATCAAATATAGCTTTACTTGTAGCCTCTATAACTTCTTTTGGGGCATCAAAATCAGGTTCACCTGCACTTAAATTGCAAATATCTACTCCTTCTGCAGATAATTGATTAGCTTTAGCACTTATCTGCAATGTAAGAGAAGGCTCAATTGAAAGTGCCCGATCAGATAAATTAACTTGACTCATTGACTTATGACTTTTCAAATATGACTTTTAATAATGACAAATGCATAAATTAAGAATAAATAAAACTACCACACTATGGTTTAATTTAGTTCATTTTCTTAATCTATTTTATTTTCATGTTTTGAGTTCTTAAGATAAAAATATTTAAAGTTTTATTTTCGGTGAAAAGGTTAGTAATTGGGAGAGGAAGTGTATTTGCAGATTTGTTAGTAATTGGTGAGGCACCTGGAGCCCAAGAAGATTTAGAAGGAAAACCTTATGTAGGTAAATCTGGTAAGTTATTAAACGAATTATTAGAACAAGCTGGAATTGATTTTAAGAAGGATGTTTATTTTTGTAATGTAATTAAATGTCGTCCACCAAATAATAGAAAACCCACTGCTAGAGAAATTAATATTCATAAACCTTGGTTATTAAAGCAAATAAAGTTAGTCGATCCAAAATTTATATTACTTACTGGTTCTACTGCTATGAGAGCTATTTTAGAAGTTAAAGATCCTATAAGTAATTTAAGAGGTCAATGGATTAAAAAAGATGGGAGAGAAATTATGGTAATTTTTCATCCATCTTATTTGTTGAGATTTCCTTCAAAAGAAATCAATAAACCTTACCATCTAACTTTGAAAGACCTAGAGAATGTAAGTGGTAAACTATATGCCGTATAATTTAGTGAAATCCTTTTTTGAATATCAAGAATTTTAATGTCATTAACTCAATCTAAAGAGGTTAATAGTCTCTCCAAAAGATATTCAACTCATATTGAGAGAAGGATAACTAGAACAGTAATGGTGGGTGATATAGCTATTGGAAGTGATTATCCAGTAAGAGTTCAATCGATGATAAATGAAGATACTATGGATGTCGAAAATGCTTACTTAGCTATCAAAAGACTTCATGATGTGGGTTGTGAAATAGTAAGGTTAACTGTCCCTTCCTTAGCACATGCCAAAGCAGTAGGAGATATAAAGGCAAAATTACTAGAAAATAATATCAATACCCCCTTGGTGGCGGATGTTCACCATAATGGTATGAAAATTGCAATGGAAGTTGCAAAACATGTTGATAAAGTAAGAATTAATCCTGGATTGTTTGTTTTTGAAAAATCAGACCCTACAAGAACTGAATATACAGATGAGGAATTTGAAACTATTAAGCAAACAATACTTAAAAGATTTACCCCTTTAGTTGAAGTTTTAAAGGCTGAAAACAAAGCTCTAAGGATTGGAGTTAATCATGGGTCTCTATCTGAGAGGATGCTTTTTACTTATGGAGATACGCCATTAGGAATGACAGAATCTGCAATGGAGTTCGTCAAAATTTGTGATGAGCTTGATTTTCATAACATAATTATTTCTATGAAAGCTTCTAGGGCTCCGGTCATGATGGCAGCTTACAGAATGATTGCAGATAGGCTCGACTCAGAAGGATATAACTATCCCTTACATTTAGGAGTGACCGAAGCTGGTGATGGTGATTATGGAAGGATTAAAAGTACTGCTGGAATTGGAACGCTTTTAGCAGAGGGATTAGGAGATACCATCAGGGTTTCCTTAACAGAAGCTCCAGAAAAGGAAATACCAGTGTGCTATTCAATTTTGCAATCTTTAGGATTAAGAAAAACAATGGTTGAATACATCAGTTGCCCCAGTTGTGGTAGAACACTTTTCAATCTAGAAGAAGTTGTAGATAAAGTTAGGAACGCTACCTCACATTTGACGGGTCTAGATATAGCAATAATGGGGTGTATTGTTAATGGGCCAGGAGAAATGGCAGATGCTGATTATGGTTATGTTGGAAAAGGTAAAGGAACTATCGCCTTATATAGAAGGAAAGAAGAGATTAAAAGAGTACCTGAAGATGAGGGGGTTAATGCTTTAATCCAACTTATTAAGGATGATGGGAAGTGGATTGATCCTTAAGGATTTGTCAAAATTTTGAACTATAAAGAAATTCTTTTTATAATAAAAAATATCGAATTATTTGAAGAAAAGAAAATTGCTTAAAAAAAAGTATATATTTCTGTTTGCGACATCCTTTTCTGGACTATTTTTAAATAATTTTGCAGAGGCAACAGTTTTAAATAATAGTTATAAAGAAGTTATTGATCATGTTTGGCAAATTGTATATAGAGATTTTCTTGATTCAAGCGGCAAATTTCAAAAGTCCAATTGGATTAATCTAAGAAAAGAAGTTTTATCAAAAACATATTCTGACAGCAATGAAGCATATGATGCGATTAGAGATATGCTTTCTAATTTAGATGATTCTTATACAAGATTTTTAGAACCTAAGGAATTTAATCAAATGAGAATTGATACCTCTGGCGAATTAACTGGAGTTGGTATCCAAATAGTTAAAGATAAAGAATCTGATGATTTAATCATTATTTCTCCCATAGAGGGCACCCCTGCATTTGATGCAGGAATTAAAGCTAGAGATAAAATATTATCCATAGATGATATTTCCACTCAAGGTATGAATATTGAGGATGCCGTGAAATTAATAAGAGGACAAAGAGGTACTAAAGTAAAGCTTGAAATTCTTAGGGGTTCTCAATCCTTTTTTAAGACTTTATCAAGAGAAAAAATTGAAATAAAATCTGTATCAAGTAAAGTCAATCAAACCAAAAATGGCTTATCAATTGGCTATGTAAGAATTAAGCAATTTAATGCAAATGCATCCAAAGAAACTAGAGATGCTATTAAGGATTTAGAAACAAAAAAAGTCGCAGGATATGTTCTTGACTTGAGAAGTAATCCTGGAGGTTTATTAGAATCAAGCATTGATATCTCAAGGCACTTCATTAACAAAGGAGTAATAGTAAGTACAGTAAGTAAAGATGGTTTAAAAGAAACAAAAAAAGGAAACGGTCAAGCTCTAACAAAAAAGCCCTTAGTTGTCTTAGTTAATGAGGGTTCTGCTAGTGCTAGTGAAATAGTTTCTGGTGCAATAAAAGATAACAAAAGAGGAAAATTAGTTGGGAAGAAAACATTTGGTAAAGGTCTAGTTCAATCCATGAGAACTTTAGTTGATGGTTCAGGTCTAACTGTTACAGTCGCTAAGTATTTAACTCCGAACGGCACTGATATAAACAAATCTGGAATTATTCCAGACATAGAAGTAAAAATGAATATAAACCCCATTCTACAAAGAGAGATTGGAACTAGAAAAGATAAACAATATAGAGCTGGTGAAAAAGAACTAGTAAATATAATTGAGAGAAATAATCAGATAAGTGAATTTAATCCAAACACTACAAATCTTAATGCATTCCTAAAAATTAATAAAAAAAGATCAGGTATTTGCATTAAATTAATTGCTCATATCCAGCATTCTCTTTATGGGTACATAGGCTCTTCTTATTATTTCTGGGTCAAGTTCGATAGACGGGGAATTGTTTTTCAAACAATCTAGAATTTTTTCTAAAGTATTTAATTTCATATATGGACACTCGTTACATTTACAACCTTCTACGTCTGGGACTTCAATAAAAATTTTGTTAGGTTCTTTCTTTTTCATTTGATGAATTATTCCAGGTTCAGTTAGTACCATGTAAGTTTTAGATGAATCTTTACTTACGAAATCAAGCAGCTTACTTGTTGATCCAATAAAGTCTGAGAGAATTAGTAAATTTTGACTACATTCAGGATGAGCAATCACTTTTGATCCTGGATTTTCATATTTTAATTTTAGAAGTGCTTCTTCACTAAATGACTCATGAACAATACAGCTGCCAGGCCATAATTTAAGATCTCTTCCTGAATTTTTCTGTACCCATCTCCCAAGGTTCTGATCTGGTGCAAATATTATCTTTTTATCTTCAGGTATCTTTTTAATTAATGAGACTGCATTACTGCTTGTGCATATCAGATCACTTTGAGCTTTTACTTCTGCAGTACAATTTATATAACTTACGACATAGTGATCTGGATTTTCTTCCCTGAACTTTTGAAATTTATCTGAGGGACAATCGTCTGCTAATGAGCATCCTGCGTCAATATCTGGTAAAAGTACTTTTTTATTTGGGCTAAGTATTTTTGCGGTTTCGGCCATAAAGTGCACACCACAAAAAATTATTACATCAGCATCATTATTTGCAGCTTTCCTAGATAGATCTAATGAATCGCCAATAAAATCTGCAATTTCCTGAATCTCTGGAGCTTGATAATAGTGCGCAAGAATAATTGCATTAGCTTTTTCGCAACGCTCCTTTATTTCAGAAATCAAATCCTCTTCATTTTGAACTGATTTCTGTTTTGCAGTAGAAGTTATACTGGTCAGGATTTAGAATATCTCTAAATAGATTATATGCCTTTAAACAGAAAAAATTCTGACAAATTTAAAAATTGCTATTGTTGGTGACTGTCATGGTCAATGGTCTGAATTAGACTTGAAAGTTTTATCGATTATCAAACCAAATATTGTTTTATTTGTTGGCGATATTTCTGATGGGAGTGTCAAAATAATTAAAAAAATCAATGAGATCAAAATTCCTACTTTTGTGATTTTAGGAAATCATGATAGGGGGAAAGATTCTACAGGGGAAACTCTCTCAAAGCAGATACGTGTTCTTGGTGAAAAATATTGTGCATGGGATTTGAAAGTTTTTAATAATCAAATAAATTTATTGTCTGCTAGGCCATGTAGTTCTGGCGGCGGCTATTATCTTTCAAAAGAAGTTAAAGGTGTTTATGGACCTATCACCGAACAAGATTCAATAAATAAAATAATCAAATGTTCGGAAAAGACTGTAGAAGATATACCTTTAATAATTATGTCTCATGCTGGCCCCTCGGGTTTAGGTTCAGAACCTAAAAGTATTTGTGGGAAAGACTGGAAATCACCCTCATTAGATTGGGGAGATAGAGATTTGTCTGTGGCTATTTCTCAAATACAAAAGAGAAGGAAAGTTGATCTTGTAATTTTTGGTCATATGCACAACCGGCTTAAAAGAAATCTTGGTTTAAGAGAGATGTTTAAAATTGATAGCAAAGGAACAATTTATTTCAACACTGCTGTGGTGCCAAGATATAAAACTGATGAAGATGGGAAATTACTAATTAACTTTTCATGGATTGAGTTTAAAAAAAAGAGATTAAGTAATGTTTCTCATCGATGGTATTCAGAGTCTGGTGAAATTCGTGAAGAAGATAAATATTTTTAGGATTAGATATTTTTGTTTATATTTTAAGTATCTTTGGGCTTTTCATATCTTGAAAATAATGTTTGAGACAAGATGTAACCCGCAATTCCTGCGGCTGCAAAAGCTAAACCATTTTTAAATAAAGGTAATAAATCATTTGTTCTGGATATTATCGGTGCCAAACCAAAAATTCCAAATAACATTCCCCATAAGGGAGAAAGAAGAGCTAAAAATCCAATTGATATGATCTGACCTTCTTTTCTTGGAGCAGATGCAAAACCTGCTACTAAACCTCCAAGAATAGATGTACATAAAGTCCAAATATATTGCTCTTTGGGTAGGCCAGGGACAACTTGACATCCTCCTCTTTCGAGGCAAATCTTTACTGAATCAATTGCATCTAATACTGCACCATCCTCACCGTGATCTTTAACATAATATTGGTTGCCAAATCTTGTTTGAAGTTCAACCCAAAATAACCTTGGCATAAAATTAAAATAAGCCTCTCCAACGTTAAAGTTCAGTAAATTCCCCCCTCTAGGGTCCGCAACTATTAACAAACTTGTCTCATCTAAATCCCAATAGTCCTTTATTGCACTACCAGGTGAACTCTCAAACTGAGATAAATATTTAATTTTCCACCCACTTTCAATTTCTAGATTGTTGAGCTTTTCTTCTAAAGATTTTTTCTGATTAGGGCTTAATGTTTTAGCCAAATCAATTACTGGTGTTTTTTCTTCTGGTAAGAGATTTGGATTATTTATAGCGAAAACGGGTTTATGTGAAATTAAAACTAATATAGATAGAAATATTCCTAATAAATAGTTAATCTTTAAAGGCATAAATAAGTTTTGACTCTTTATATTTTCGCCGATGAATAGCTTACCCGCGAATAATCCAGATTGGTTAGTAAAAAAAATAATAAAAATGGGTGGCACTATAAGTTTTTATGACTTTATGAATTTTGCATTAAATGATCCTATTAATGGTTATTACGGCAGCGGTAAAGCTGAGTTAGGCGTTCGAGGAGATTTTGTCACATCACCCTCTTTATCTGATGATTTTGCTTTTTTGGTTGGAAAACAAATAGAAGATTGGATGATTCAGTTTAAAAGCAGTTTTTTATCTAATCAGAAATTATCTGTAACTGAATTTGGAGCTGGAGATGGAAGCTTTATGAGTGGATTAATTAAATATTTTTTAGAAAACAGCAAGAATTTTGTAGAAGGAGTTTCTTTTGTAATTATTGAACCTAATGAAGGGATGGTAGAAAAACAAAAAAATAAATTGGAGGAATTTTTGAACTTTGGTATTGATATTTTATGGAAGGGTTTGGATGAAGTAGACGAAAATAATATAAATGGAATAGTTCTAGCAAATGAAGTGTTGGATGCTTTGCCAGTAGAGAGAATAACCTTCTCAAAAGGAAAATTACTTCGACAAGCAGTTTCTATAGACAAAAAATCCCACAAATTATTTTTTGATGAAATGCCAATTACAAGTGAATTGGGAAAAAGTATTGAACTAGCTAAAAGTGAATTGGGAATAACTATTCCGCCTGATGACGCCCTTGAAGGATGGACGACAGAATGGCATGTAGATAACTCTAAATGGTTAAAAGCTATTTATGGAAAAATCAATAACGGTATTTTATTGATAATTGATTACGGTAAAGAAGCAAAAAAATACTTCACTTCTAAGAATTCTGATGGGACAATAGTTTCTTATGAAAATCAAAAAATGATGAATAATGTCCTAGATTCTCCTGGAAATTGCGATTTAACATCTCATGTTTGCATAGAAACTTTAATTAATGATGCTGAGTCTCTTGGATTTAATACTCTTGGAATAACTAAACAAGGAGAGGCTTTGTTGGCACTTGGATTGGCAGAGAGACTTTATGGCATTCAGAAGGAATTTAAGGAGGATTTATCAAATGCTCTTTTAAGAAGAGAGGCATTACTTAGACTCGTTGATCCTGCATGTCTAGGTAATTTTAAGTGGTTTGTTTTTAATAAGTTTAAGGAGAAGGAAATGAATATAAATTCAACCTGTTTGCGTTAAGAAAAAAACTTTAAAAATAATGAATCTTCTACGTCATCATATATATCCACTGCACCAATTTCTTTCGGTAGTATAAATCTCATTTTGCCATCACGAACTTTCTTGTCGCCCATAAGTATTGTTAGAACCTCTTTTTTATTTATTTTGGGAATCTGGATAGGAAGATCGTAACTCTTCAAAAGATTCTTCTGTCTCTCTAATTCTTCTTTAGACCATAACCCTTTCTCAATTGCTATTTCCCCCGCAATATTCATACCAATTGATATTGCCTCACCATGTAGAAATTTGCCGTATCCACATAAATTTTCAATAACGTGACCAAAAGAATGACCATAATTCAATATTGCTCTAACACCATTTTCATGTTCGTCTTGAGAAACAATATGAGACTTTGTTTTAATTGAACTATTAATTATTTTAATTAGATATTCATTTTTGAGATTTATAAGTTCATTTTTGTTTTTTTCAATTTCTAAGTATTCGAAAAGTTCTTTATCTCTTATTACTCCGTATTTTATTACTTCGGCCATGCCTGCATTAAATTCTCTTTTGGGCAAACTTTTTAAAGTTTCTGGATCAATAAAAACTGCTTTAGGTTGATTGAAGGCTCCAATTAAATTCTTACCTTTTGGATGATTTACTCCTGTTTTTCCTCCCACAGATGAATCAACCATCGATAATAATGTTGTTGGAATCTGGATATATTCGATGCCTCTTAGCCAAGTAGCAGCTGCGAAGCCACTTACATCTCCAACAATTCCTCCTCCAAGGGCAATAATTATTGAATTTCTATCTAAGCCAAATTCAAATGCAACATCATATATTTTACTTAAGGTTTTTAAGTTTTTATATGATTCTCCAGCCTTGATAAGGAACATTTTGGCCTGGTATTGATTATCTTTTAAATTATTTAAGAATTTTGCTCCATACAAATTTGATATTTCTTCATTTGAAATCACAAGTATTTTTCTATTCTTTGTTATTCCAATTTTTAAAAGTTCTTCGCTTATATTATTCAGTATTCCTGCTTCAAGTGTTACTTCGTATGACTTATCACCTAATGGGACTAAAATTTTTCTCTTATTCACAATTGATTACCTAGTTAAAATTTATAAATATTTGGTATTAAATACTTTATATATTAGCAAAATCTAAGCTTTAGATACTCAAAAATTCAGTTGTTAAGAATTAGAAATGGTAATAAAATCATGCTATGAGTTTTAAAAAAAATATAAACGATATTAAGAAAAATTATTCCCTAGGAATAATTGGAGGTGGTCAACTGGCTTTGATGTTAACTGAGGCAGCAAAAAAAAGAGATTTAGAAGTATGTGTGCAAACAAAATCTAGTGATGATCCTGCTGGTTCAAAAGCAGATCATGTCATAGAAGCTGATCCTTTAAAGATAAGAGGTAATAAATCATTAATTAATGAGTGTGAAAAAATAATTTTTGAAAATGAATGGATAAAAATTGATAAATTAAATTTAATTGACAATAAAGATATTTTTGTCCCAAGCCTTAATGCAATAAAGCCATTAGTAGATAGGTTTTCTCAGAAAAAATTAATAGATAAAATGAATATTCCCTGTCCAAAATGGATAAGCATTGAAGATTTTAAAAATCTCTCGGATGAGGAAATCAATAATTGGAATTTTCCTCTAATGGCAAAATCAAATAAAGGTGGATATGACGGTAAGGGGAACAGAAAAATAAAGACAAAAGAAGATTTAGATTCTTTTTTAACAGAGAATAATTCTGATGAATGGTTAATAGAAGAATGGATAGAGTATGAAAAAGAACTAGCTCTTGTTGGTTCGAGAGATAGGACCGGTAAGATAAGATTCTTTCCAATAGTTGAGACATTCCAATCAAACCATGTTTGTGATTGGGTTCTTGCACCTGGAACGAATGAATATGATTTGAACTTATTTGCAATAAATATTTTCTCTTCAATAGTCAATGAACTTAATTACGTTGGAGTTTTAGCTATTGAATTCTTCTATGGAGATAATGGTCTTTTAATTAATGAAATAGCTCCTAGAACACATAATTCAGCTCATTTCTCTATTGAAGCTTGCACTTCAAGTCAGTTTGATCAATATGTTTGCATTTCTTCTGGGATAATGCCACCTGAAATTAAAATGAACTGTGAAGGTGCAATTATGATAAATCTACTGGGGTTAAAAAAGAATTTTCCAATCTCAATGAAAACCAGAATTGAAATGTTATCTGAAATTGAGGGTTCTAATATTCATTGTTATGGCAAGTCTCGCGAAATTCTGGGAAGAAAAATGGCTCACATCACATTTTTATTAAATGGTAAAACGCATTCAGAAAGATATGATGAAGCTCAAATTTTATTAACTATGGTAAGAGACATTTGGCCATCTCCAAATGCATAAAAAAATAAGTTAGAGTTAGATTACTGGATCTTTGGTTAAGTTCTTCTTTATGTGCTCTGATCTGACTCTCTTTCGACATGAGGAGACTGTCGTGATGCGGTAGTAAACCGATCTTGTAATCGGAAACGAAAGCCCACTTTGAATCCTCTTCTGGCATTTCCAGGTCGATGCAGCAGAGAACTGACGGGGATCCGGTGTTACCTATCAAAATGCTTGCTAAAACAGGCTTTTGGTGGGTATTTTTTTTGGAATAACTGAGCTTTTTTAT
>CACGBL010000019.1:0-22195 GCA_902571355.1 uncultured Synechococcaceae cyanobacterium
AAATCCATTGGAATCTGCAGAATAAGAAGAGTTAACTTGTGCCACCTCAACACCATCTGTAGTCGAAGTGGATGAGGAAGAACTAGAAGCTTTGCCATCTAGAAGGTCATAGACCCTTACATTACCTTTCTTATCTTGAAAACCAATATATCCAGCGCTCAAGTAGTTATCATCATAATTTGTGCTGTTCACAGGACTATGAGAAGTTCCAATAGCAAGGAATCTCGCGTCTTCTGAGAGATCTAATGCGTTGGTTGGAAAGTTTTGGTTATCTGTGGAGTCAAAAGTTGCAAATGATATCCAATCCGATCCAAATAACTTATAGACATTTACATAAGATTCTCCATTCTCTTTAGTTCCTGACGCAGCCAAAGTCAAAAAACCATTACTATCTTCCTCAATATCTATGTAAGTGCCTAAATGCTCAAGATTTTCACCATTTATATCGTCTCCAACCTGTACCCAATTTTGACTAATGTTTTTAAAAACACTAATTTTTCCAGTATTTGTCCCTTTAATATCTGCAATAGGGCATCCAATTGCGACATAGTTTCCATCTTCAGAAATTTTTACCTGTACAACTGCTTCCTCCTTGCTAACACTCCCGTCTTTAATATCTGAACTATAGTCATTAAATGCAATTGTGTTCCCCAATTGTGACCAACTGCTTCCATTCTTTTGGTAAATAAAAACATCACCACCTTGAGCAGAACTTATTGCAACAATTGAACCGTCAGAGGATAAATCAACAGAAAATCCAAATTCATCTCCATTAATATCGTCTCCGTATAATGTGTCTCCAACTTGGGTAAAGTTTCCATTAACATTTTCGTAGATTTTTACATAACCAGCATTATCAGTTGCAGTACCTAATTCTCCATAGAATCCTCCAACAGCCAAAGTTTTTCCATCAGAAGATAGGCTAGTTGAATATCCAAAATAATCAAAACTAGAACCGGATTCAATATGTGCTATTTGTGACCAATCATTATTAACTAGAGAATAGACACATACATTTGGATAAGAATATACAGAGAGCGGATTACCAACTACTAAAGTCTTTCCATCTCCTGATAAAGATAAGGAAATTCCCTTTTGATCCCATAATTGATTCCCTATAATTTCGCTCCCTAACTGAACCCATTCACTTCCATTATTTTTGTAAATTTTAACGCTCCCGGGATTAATTCCTTTTTTTAGATGCGCTGGCAAATAGTCAGATGCAGTTGGAGCAGCTGCTGACCAATCACTATTTCCGGCTGTTTGATAATAAATATTAGTATCGTTTGTAATTGTTCCTAGAGGAGATGAAGCTGAAGTTAAATTTCCTTCATTATTAGGAGCAGATATAGCAACAATTGAACCATCAGAAGAAAGAGAAACTGCATGTCCAAAACTGTCCCCACTTGCTTCTCCTTCTATGAAATTATGAACAATGCTGGTCATGAAAGGATTTTTAAATGATCTTATCAAAAATTATGCTTAATTTAGTGTTATTAATAAACATTTTCTGAGTAAATCTAAGTTCTTCTAATAGTTAATATTAGTTCTTGAAGTGCTTCCCTAAAATCTTGATTTTTTTTATTGATGTTATATTTTTTGAAAATTCTTTGTGAATATTCATCATAAAATTTCTGGTTTTTAAAAAAGAAAGAAATCCTTTCAAACATTTTTTGATTATCCCAATTTTTCATTCTTAAGCGATTATTTTTATCCTTATACAGACTAGGGAGTTTAAATATATCATTTATATTTTCTCCAATAAATTCTTTATTCCCACCAGTATTAAAACAAATTACTGGAATTCCGTTTGAATAAGATTCTTGAATGACTCTGGAACCACTTTCATGCCAGATAGAGAGAAGAAATACTATTTTTACATGCTTGTAAATACTATTCAAATCATTGCATGCAGGAAAGATGTTGATATTTTTAGGAATATCTGATTTTCCGTAACCAAGATATTTGAGATCATTATGAATTTGTTCCCTACCGTCAATGCACCATATCTTTATTTCAGGAATACTTTGTTGGATTCTTTTAGATAAAGAGAGAAGGGGCTCAAGGCCTTTGTTAATAGATGGATTTATGATTAAGCAGCTCTTTGACTTCTTCTTTGTAAAAGTTTGACTTGAATTCTCTTCTAGACATTTTGGTAAAACAGTAATTTTGTTTTTAATAAAATTTTGATAGATTTTTTTTGTTGAATTACTATCTGTAATTATGTAGTCAGCATTATCTTTTAAATAAAATTGTTTGCCAAGATAATTTGGATTAACTAAATAAAAACACAGCTTAATTCCGAGTCTCTTTGCTTCTTTAAATAAAGACTCTTCTAATTTTAAATTTCCCCAACTTATTAATAAATTTATTTTATTTTTTGAGATTAAAGAAATAGTTTCTTCATAAAAGATTTTCTCCTCATCAAAAGTTAATTCTCTTCTATCCCAATTTCGTGTATTTAAAGCTGTACATTGAATATTATCAAATTTAAAATTATTAACTATTAAATTTTTATCCGATTGATTTATTATTTCTTTTGTTCTCGAATAACCAGCTTTGCTATAACTGACGGAACTAAAAATTGCATTTACATTACAGTTTAGATGCGTGAAATTTTTTAAAATTAATCTAATACTATTTGAAGAACCAGAAGTATAGTCGAATAATGAATAAGGATTGGCATACAAAATATTTAACATCAAATAAGTAAATTGGTAATACAGTTATGCTATATAGTCAATTTGTGAAAGGCAAATTATGCCACAGAAATCGCTCAGAAGAAATTTTAAAGTTGAGAATTCAATAGAGTAGATAATTTCTATGACCTTAGTTCTTGGGGCCCTCGGGCTTGTAAAGGTTCCTCGCTTTCCCTCGTTTTTTAGTTTTTAATAAAAGTAAGAAAGTCAGTAATTGCGATCAGTCTTTATAGTAAAAAGGAATACTCCCAAAGCACCCGCGCTACCAAGCTGCGCCCCGCCCCGCTCATAAGATCTTTGTTCATAACAGACATCTATAAAAAACCAAATTCCTAAATTTTTTTTTAAAATTCACTTTTTAATGCAGAAAATGATTTTAGTTAATATTGTTCAAAAAAAGTTTCATTAATCCTATAAATTATTTTTATCTAAAGCAAAAAATTACTTAAAAGTAGGCTTTGAAATTTTTTTTTATTACGACCTATTTATAATATAAATTAAATTCCACAAGGATATACATCTGACTTGCTTTTGAGACTTAGAAGTATGAAAAAATTAGAAGATTTGATTCTCACTTATAAGGATTTTCCAAAAAAAGGTATTGATTTTAAAGACGTTCTAGAAATTCTTCAATATCCAGATATTTTTCATGATCTTATTTTAAAAATGTGTTCAAATCAATTTTTAAAAAATGCCGATGCAATAATTTCTATAGATGCGAGAGGATTTATTTTTGGTTCTGCAGTTGCTCTAGAATCATCTAAACCCATGATCGTTGCGCGAAAACCGGGAAAGCTACCAGGACATATATTAACAAGAGAATATGATTTGGAATATGGAAAAAATTCTCTCTCAATACAAAGTAATGCCCTAAAAAAATTCAACAGTTTCGTAATCGTAGATGACTTGTTAGCTACAGGAGGAACAGTTAATTGTGTCGCAAAGTTACTTCAAGATCAAAGTAAGGAAATTTTAGGTTTAATAACCGTAATTGAATTAAATAAATTGAAAGGTAGATCAAAACTTAATTTTCCTGTTGAGTCAATTATTTCGCTTTGAAAAAATATGAGTAGTAATTTAAGTAAGAAGGAAAAATAAAATTTTTAACTTGGATTAATAAGTATTTATATATTTTTTAATTCATATTTTTAATTAAACTAGAAATTCTTGATTGAGTAAACTTAAATAATTCCTACTGATCCAGCGGTGAAACCGACTGCGAGAAAAAAAACAAATTCTAGTAAATCTCTAGGTAAAGAATTCACTATTAGATTAAGGTGAGTCATTTGACCTTGTGCTCCTCAGGTTTAAAATTAAGAAAAATATAACTAATTATTTTTTCTGTTGAGGGAAATAAAAGTTTTTTTTCTTTTTTCTAAAGATTTCAGGAAAGTAATAACCCAAAAGAAAATAATTTTTCAAAATCCTATTAAAAACTTTTAACCAAATTAAAATTAATTTGCTGCTCAAATTATATTTAGATGCTATATTTTCCTTATCAAGGTAAACCTTTAATAATTTATGGATTATAAAAAGAAATCCTTAAATAAATTGAATCAAAAAGAAAGCTACGAGGAAATTGATACTAGGTTGGCTTCCGGATGGTACGTTGATGCTGTTGATAATGTAAAAAAGAAAAAATACAAGACAGAAAAGGTTTCTTTCAAAATTTCCAAAAAAATATAAATTTTAAATATACAATTTTAGATAAATGACCTCTCAAATACACCTAAATTTATTAAAAGTTACTGTATAACTTCAAAAAGTGGCACATACATTTCAAAAATGTAGTCTTTGATACTTGATTTTGTATGCCTAAATACACTATCTTGAGGTGTACTTTAAATTTCGTGTGAGGAAATTTATGAAGCTATTTAAGAGCTTGCTCGTAGCTCCTGCATCATTAGGCCTACTTGCGCCTATGGCAGTGACTGCGAATGAAGTCACAATTAATGACTTCAATGCTGCAGAAGAAATTGCAGTTACAAACAGCCGTGTAGACGGTTTAGAAGCTAGACTAAACAATTTTGAAGCTGGTAGTTTTTCAGAAACAACTACTGCATCATTTAGCGTTGACACTGTTTTTGGTGCTATTGACGGTGATACAACTAGCGAAACAACAAGTTTAGATTTTCAATTTAACATCGGTTTATCAACCAGTTTCACAGGAGAAGATTCTCTTGATATCGCTATTGATAACGGTAGTGGAACACAATCTCCATTAGGAGCCACAATGGGTTTCGACTCAGGAACTCCCTTAGTTGTTGATGGAGTTACTTACACATTCCCTGTTGGTGGAGCAACAATGATGGTTGGTGATTCAACTGACCTCAGTGCATTATTTACAGGAGCTTGTGTTTATAGTGCATTTACTGATGCAACTCCAGACGACTGTGGTACTGGTAATTCAATTGGTGCTGGTGGTAAAGGTGTCGCAACAGCTATGAGTTATGCTTTTGATTCTGGATTCTCACTAGCTGCTGGATTAACATCCGGAAATACTGAAATCTTAGGTGATGCTGCTGACGCATACGGTATCAATGCTGCTTATTCAGCAGACAGCTGGGGAGCAGCTCTTGCATACGTATCTGATGATGGTGGAGCAGGTGATGATGTAACAACCTGGGGTCTTCAAGGCTACTACACTTTTGATTTAGCTAGCTTAAGTGCTGGTTATGAAACTTCAGAAACAGGTGGAACTGATAGTTCTGGATACTTCGTCGGTTTAACTTTCCCAGAAGTTGGCCCTGGTTCAGTTAACATTGCTGCTGCAACAACTGGATTATTTGCTAGCGATGCGACTGAGACTCTTATATACGAAGCGTCTTACTCTTATCCTTTAAATGATGGCATGACTGTTACACCTGGTATCTTTATCACAGAGGTTGATGGTGGTGATGATTTAACAGGAGTAGCTGTTAAAACTTCATTCTCTTTCTAATAATTTAGATAGAAAAAACTACACACAAAGAAAGACCTGCTTAATAGCAGGTCTTTTTTTTATAAAAAATTCTCAAATTAATAAATTTTTTGTTTCAAATTTTCAGTAACTATAATAATTACAATTAGATTTAAATATATTGAAAAAAATTGATTTATTAAAAAGAATTGAAGAAGCGAAAATAAAACAAAAAGCAGGAAATTCTTTAGAGGCAAATCACATATTCCAAGTATTATTAAAATCAAATAATGATTCTTTTGATTTACTCTACGCTTATGGATTGTTTTGTAGAGATTTAAAAAATTTTAATTTAGCAAAAAGAGTATTTCTCAATTTAATTAATAAATTTCCATCATCAATTAATCCTTATATTTTATTTGCCGAAATATTGAAACTTGAGAATAAATTCAAGGATGCAGAAAGAGTACTCCTAAAAGCAATAAAAATTGATCCTAATCATGTAGATTTAAATTATAATTTTTCTCTTCTGTATTTTGCCTTGAGAAACTTTGATTATGCATTAGTTTATATAGATAAAGCTATTAAATTATCGAAAAATAATGATATTTATAAACTTTTAAAGTCTGAGATTTATATCAATAAATCTAAAATTGATGAAGCTTTACATATCTTAGAGGATTTAAATAATAATAGAATTAAAAAAGATAATAATAAAGAAATAAGAATAAATATTCTCCTAGCCGATGCATTATTAAAAAAAAGGAAGTATGGGGAAGCAGAAATCATCCTTTTAAAATTAATCAAAAAATATCAAGGTTTGGAATTGGCGTATTTAAATCTGAGTATTCTTTATAACCATAAGAATCAATTAAGTAAAAGTATACAAATACTAAAAAAGGGAATAAATGTATCTCCTAATTTCATGCCTTTTTATACAAATTTAGCAACTTTCTACAGAAATTCAGGACAGCTTAAACTTGCTATTGAGACCAATTTATTTATTATTTCGAGAAATAAATTTGACTTTAATAGTTTTTATGAATTATCTGAGATTTATGATTTTAAGAATCATAAAAATGAATTAAATTTTTTATTAAATACAAAACTAGAGAATCTCAATCCAAACTCAAAAATCTACGCAGGTTTTGCGATCTCAAATTTGCTACATAAAGAAGGAAAATTTAAAGAAAGTGCAAAATATCTTAAAATTGCCAACGACGAAAGTATGAAGTATAAAAAATCTGACTTAAGTTTGAAAATAAAACATACCGAATACTATAGATCACTAAAAATCAAAAATTCAAAAAATAAATATATAGAAAATTCTTCTAATTATATCTTTATTGTTGGAATGCCCCGTTCAGGGAGCACTTTACTGGAAAACATATTGAGTTTAAATCCTGAAGTAACGGATATGGGTGAGGTTAACTTTTTAGAGGAGTCCATCAAGGAAGGTAAAGATTTTGAGGATGTTTATGACTGTTACGAAAAAAAAGTTATAAATCAATTTCCATCTTCTATCACTTACACCGACAAAAGTTTATTTAATTATATGTACTGTACTGTTATTTCAAATTTTTTCCCTAAAGCAAAAATAATAAATTGCATAAGAAATCCTCTTGATAATATTTTATCCATATACAGAGCAAACTTCTTAAAACAGTCTTTCTCTTTCTCTTTGACTGATATTTCTAGTTTATATGTGCACTATTTTGAAACTATGGAGGAAAATAAAATCAAATATGGTGAAAATATTTATGATTATTACTATGAGGACTTAATTAAAAATCCTAATGATGTTATACCTGGGATAATAAATTGGCTTGATTGGGATTGGGACGAAAAATATCTTTCACCCCATCAAAACAAAAGAAATGTATACACAGCAAGTAGCGCTCAAATAAGAAAGAAATTTTATTCTTCTTCTATTGGGATTTGGAAAGAATATAAGGAACTTTTGGAACCTGCAATTGAAATCATTAAAACCAATAAAATCCTTGGAGATAAGATTTCATAAAGCAGAGTGTTTCTTAATAATGGCCAGCTCGAATTTTGTCTACTGGTGGTTGTTAATTCTAGGCAAATAGATTACTTTTAATATACCTTAATTGTGTGAGGAATTTTTATGAAGCTTTTTAAAAGCTTGCTTGTAGCACCAGCAACGATTGGGCTACTTGCTCCATTTTCTGCCTTTGCTGGCGAGGCAAACTTAAACGATATCTCAAAATACTCTAATCTAGAGCATCTTGACCTTGCTAATGCATTTGTAAATGATGAACCAAAGGATAACCCTTTACTTGCTGGAGGAGAAGGTTTGGTTGATGATCATAGTCATGATGGTAGTTTTTCAGAAACAACTACTGCATCATTTAGCGTTGACACTGTTTTTGGTGCCATTGACGGTGATACAACTAGCGAAACAACAAGTCTAGATTTTCAATTTAACATCGGTTTATCAACCAGTTTCACAGGAGAAGATTCTCTTGATATAGCTATTGATAACGGTAGTGGAACACAATCTCCATTGGGAGCCACAATGGGTTTCGACTCAGGAACTCCCTTAGTTGTTGATGGAGTTACTTACACATTCCCTGTTGGTGGAGCAACAATGATGGTTGGTGATTCAACTGACCTCAGTGCATTATTTACAGGAGCTTGTGTTTATAGTGCATTTACTGATGCAACTCCAGACGACTGTGGTACTGGTAATTCAATTGGTGCTGGTGGTAAAGGTGTCGCAACAGCTATGAGTTATGCTTTTGATTCTGGATTCTCACTAGCTGCTGGATTAACATCCGGAAATACTGAAATCTTAGGTGATGCTGCTGACGCATACGGTATCAATGCTGCTTATTCAGCAGACAGCTGGGGAGCAGCTCTTGCATACGTATCTGATGATGGTGGAGCAGGTGATGATGTAACAACCTGGGGTCTTCAAGGCTACTACACTTTTGATTTAGCTAGCTTAAGTGCTGGTTATGAAACTTCAGAAACAGGTGGAACTGATAGTTCTGGATACTTCGTCGGTTTAACTTTCCCAGAAGTTGGCCCTGGTTCAGTTAACATTGCTGCTGCAACAACTGGATTATTTGCTAGCGATGCGACTGAGACTCTTATATACGAAGCGTCTTACTCTTATCCTTTAAATGATGGCATGACTGTTACACCTGGTATCTTTATCACAGAGGTTGATGGTGGTGATGATTTAACAGGAGTAGCTGTTAAAACTTCATTCTCTTTCTAATAATTTAGATAGAAAAAACTACACACAAAGAAAGACCTGCTTAACGGCAGGTCTTTTTTTGAAAAAATTTTTAAGATTAATTTTTACTATTTAAAATAAAATATTTTATTACAAATGTTCTGCAAATAAATTTTTATTATTATAAGTTTAGTTAGCTTCTATTTTAATAATCAGAAGGAAACTCTTATTCTAAATAATGATTTGAATGTCTCCAATTTTTAAATGTTTAATATGTAGAAAGGATATAGAAAGATCGACAAAAACATTTTGGAGAAAAAAAGGTCACTTATTATGTTCTTCATGCTTGGATAATATAGATAAAAAGAAACTTTGAACTATTAAATATAGAAAAAAACTGGTTTAATGGTGGTTTCTTTAGTCCAGCATAAAATTAATAGCCAAATAAACTATGATTTATCATTGCTCTAAGATGCATAATAGTAACTAATCGGATAGGTTTTCAGGCTTTTGGCCAATAATTTTTAGTATCAAATTAAGTATTAAATAAGTCATATAAAAATCCTCAATAAATTTAAAATTTAAGAATTAAGCTTAAATTATAAAATTAATTGAGGATAATCTAGATATGAGATATATCTATAAAGTGATCAAAAAATTGATGCTTAAAAGGTATTTTAAATTCTTTATGAAAGAATTTAGAACCAGCCTGGAATGATTTGTCCAGTAGTTACATACGCGCCAACTGCTGCAACGAAACCTAACATTGCTGCCCAACCATTAAAACGTTCTGCTTCAGGAGTCATGATTTAAAAAAGTAATTTATATAAAATATTGTAACAGGAATTATGAAGCTTTGTAAAGTAATTTTTAGTTTTTTTGCGAATTTTCATTATTTAGTAGTAGATATGCTTTTTTTTTACAGTATTGTTACATAAATGTAGTAAATAAATTATTTTTTCTCCATTAAACCTTTAATAAAATCTCATATATTTCATAACAAGTTAGTAAAAATTTTTAATAGAGTTGAACAGTATTTTTTGAAGCTTGATGCGATTTAAAACTTTTTGATATTTTGAACATAATGATAATAATCCTAAATTTTTCTAGGGAAGAATTTGATTGAATTTAATCTCAGGACCTTAAATAATTTAAAGCAACATGATTAAGAAGGTAAATTTTAAATTTGGGATCTATTATCTATCTTTGTTAAAAAGATGAACTCAATAAAAATGTGGGTCGCCTGAGATTCGAACTCAGGACCAGCCGGTTAAAAGCCGGATGCTCTACCGCTGAGCTAGCGACCCATTTTGTAAAATTGAGTACATATGGAATTATCCCTTTTTAAGGAAAAAAAAACAACTTTTTATCTCAAGTTGAACAATAGAAAAACAATTCTTAACTTATGAAATAAAAAATTAAAATTTCTCTCTAAATTTACAGTTAAAAGTTAAAATAATTTAATCGTTAATAGGTTTTTTAAAATGCTTAGAACAATTGTAGTTTTTGCACCCATTATTGCTGCTTTGGCTTGGGTTATATTCAACATACAAAAACCAGCAAGAGAGCAATTCAATAGAGACTTTTTGGGCAAGGATTAATCCAATTTGTTAGATAAACAAGTAATAGTTATTGGTGCTGGTCTTGCAGGATCAGAAGCTGCTTGGCAAGTGGCAAATTCTGGTATACCGGTCAAACTAGTGGAAATGAGACCTGTCAAATCAACTCCAGCACACCATACTGGTGAATTTGGAGAATTGGTTTGTAGTAATAGTTTTGGAGCTTTAAGTCCTGATAGGGCTGCAGGTTTATTACAAAAAGAACTTAGGATTTTTAAATCGTTGATAGTTCAAACAGCAGATAAATTTGCTGTGCCAGCAGGAGGTGCTTTGGCGGTTGATAGATCTAAATTTAGTATCGCTTTAACTGATGCTTTATCTAATCATCCCTTAATTGAAATTAAGAGATTTGAACAATTGGATCTCCCAGGCAAAGAAAATATAACGATCCTCGCAACTGGTCCATTAACTGCCGATGAGTTGTCTTATAAAATTCAAGCTTTTACAGGTATCGATGCGTGTCATTTTTTTGATGCAGCCAGTCCTATTATTTATGGAGATACTATTGATCAAGAGATTGTATTTAAAGCTAGTAGGTACGACAAAGGAGATCCGGCATATCTCAATTGCCCTATGGATAAAAATGATTACATCCATTTCAGAAATGAACTAATAGAAGGAGAACAAGCTAATTTAAAAGACTTTGAGAAAGAATCAGCTAATTTCTTTGAAGCTTGCTTACCAATTGAAGAAATTGCTAGAAGAGGAGTTGATACAATGAGATACGGACCATTGAAATCTATTGGTTTGTGGAATCCAAAATGGGGAGATTTATTTGATAGGGAAAACAGATTAAAAAAACGACCTCATGCAGTTGTCCAATTAAGAAAGGAAGATTTAGAAGGGAAATTACTAAATATGGTAGGTTTTCAAACTAACCTCAAATGGTCTGAACAAAAAAGAATATTTAAGATGATTCCTGGCTTAGAAAAGGCTGAGTTTGTACGCTTTGGAGTAATGCATAGAAATACTTTTTTAGAATCTCCAAAATTACTTTTACCGACATTACAATTCATGAAAAGGGAAAATCTTTTTGCTGCGGGTCAAATAACTGGGACGGAAGGTTATGCAGCAGCAGCAGCAGGGGGCTTGCTTGCAGGAATAAATGCATCACTATTAGCTAAGGGTAAAAAACCAGTAAGTTTTCCTAGTGAATCAATGATTGGTTCTTTAATAAATTTTATCAGTAACAAAAATCAAATATTGTCTAATCAGAAAAAAAATAAATTCCAACCAATGCCTGCCTCATTTGGTTTAGTTCCAGAACTAACTAAAAGAATAAAAGATAAGAGATTAAGGTACAAAGCTTATCAAGAAAGATCTACAGAAGTCTTGAATGACTTTAAAAATAAACTAGATTCTTGTTTTGATAAAGACCACTTACTCAGCAAAATTTACTAAGATTAATTATCAAAGATCCAAAAAATGGAATTAAATAAGGAAAATTTCGATGCAATTATTATTGGCTCAGGAATAGGGGGGTTAGTAACTGCTTCACAATTGGCGGCGAAAGGAGCTCAAGTATTAGTGCTTGAAAAATATATTATTCCAGGCGGGAGTGGAGGTTCTTTTAAGAGAAAAGGCTATACCTTTGATGTAGGGGCTTCAATGATTTTTGGATTTGGAGAGAAAGGTTATACCAATTTATTAACTCGTGCTTTAAAAGATGTAAATGAAAAATGCGAAACCATCCCCGATCCTGTTCAACTGGAATATCACTTGCCGCATAACTTTAATATTTCTGTAGATAAAAATTATGAGAAATTTATAAGTAAATTATCAGCTAGTTTCCCTAAGGAAAAAAAAGGTATCAAGAAATTCTATGATACTTGTGCAAATGTATTTAAATGTTTAGATTCAATGCCTCTTTTATCAATAGAGGATCCAAGTTATCTTTTTAAAGTTTTCTTTAAATCTCCATTATCCTGTTTAGGGTTAGCTAGATGGTTACCAGCAAATGCGGGAGATGTTGCAAGAAAGTTTATAAAAGATCCTGAACTTTTAAAATTTATCGATATCGAATGTTTTTGTTGGTCTGTAATGCCAGCTCTAAAAACCCCTATGATTAATGCGGGAATGGTATTTACAGATAGGCATGCTGGAGGGATAAATTATCCAAAAGGGGGAGTTGGAAAAATAGCAGAGAAGTTTGTTTCTGGGATTGAAAAATTAGGAGGAAAAGTTAGATATAAAGCCAATGTGACTGAAATTCTCTTAAAGGATGAGAAAGCGGTAGGAGTTAAGCTTTCAAATGGGGAAGAGATATATTCAAATATTATTGTATCCAACTCCACTAGATGGGATACATTTGGATTAAAAGATAATACTAAAGGGTTAATTTCTAGCAAAAACGTGCCAAAAAGTGAATATAAGTGGTCAGAAACTTATAAACCCTCACCTTCTTTTGTTTCGATTCACCTTGGAGTAGAAAAAAATCTTATATCCGATAATTTTAATTGTCATCATATAATAGTTGAAAATTGGGATGAATTAGAAAGCGAAAAGGGAGTTATTTTTGTTTCTATACCTACTTTGCTTGACTCCTCTTTGGCTCCAGAAGGCAAACATATCTTACATGCATTTACTCCTTCATCGATGAGTGAATGGGAAGGCCTATCAAGGAAAGAATATTTGCAAAAGAAAGAAAAATATTTT
Source organism: uncultured Synechococcaceae cyanobacterium (assembly GCA_902571355.1). Taxonomy (GTDB): domain Bacteria; phylum Cyanobacteriota; class Cyanobacteriia; order PCC-6307; family Cyanobiaceae; genus Prochlorococcus_A. Next base: position 13,078 of record CACGBL010000019.1, read on the forward strand.
TCTTTCCTTGTTGAAAAAATATCGACTATTCTTCCTAATCTTGAACAAAATATTGATCACAAAGAAATTGGTACTCCCAAAACTCATAAAAAGTTTCTTGGAAGATATGAAGGTAGTTATGGGCCAATTCCCAGTAAAAAGTTGCTTGGACTTTTGCCAATGCCTTTCAACACTACAAAAATTCAAAACCTTTATTGTGTAGGGGATTCATGCTTCCCTGGCCAAGGCCTAAATGCAGTTGCTTTTAGTGGATACGCATGCGCTCATAAAATAGGTGCAAAGTTAAATATAAACAGTTTCAAATTGCCCGATTAAAAGGATTCTTCTGAAATGATAGAAAAATTTAAAACTCTGTTTTTTGTGAAAAGTTCATTAATTTCTCTTTATTTAGCGCTTACAATACCTTTACCATTTATTTCAATCGAAAAATTAAAAATTCCCTCTATTATAATTTTTGCCCTAGGACTTTATTTTATAATCAATATAACTAGTGATTACGTAGAAACTTGCAGTAATAAAATTTCATATAAAAGTAGCTTTATTTCTAAATTCTTAGGAAAAAAAGATTGGGAGATTTCTTGGAAAGATATTAAATTAATCAAATCTTTGCCAACCAGTCAGGGTAGTAAAGTTTATTACTTTAAAACTTTTCAAGGTGATAATTTTCTTGTCCCACAAAGAGTGGAAAAATTTGAAAAATTTTTATTAATTGTTTCCAATAATACTGGAATTGATATTAACGAAATATCTTACATATCACCACTATGGACATATAAATTGCTGACATTACTATCAGTTTTAATGATTATTGGTGAACTTTTTGCTTTTATAAATTAAATATTATCAATACTGAATCTATAACCTTGTTGTCTAACAGTGGTTATTCCCCCACCTTCTCCTAATCCAGCCTGTTCTAGTTTTCTCCTCAAAGTTAATACCTGAGTATCTACAGACCTGGGACCACCACTGAAGGGCGGCCAGGCCATCCTTAAGAGCTCTTGACGACTTCTTACCATTCCAGGTGGCATCAAAAGAGCGCAAAGCAGTGCAAACTCCCTAGGGCTTAATTCTACGGGCTTCTCGCTTAGAGTAACTTGTCTTAAAAGAAGATGAACCTCTAAAGGTCCAACCTCAACTTTTTCTTGTAACCCTATCCTTCCCCTTTTTAGGAGTGTTCTGCATCGTGCTGCAAGCTCTTCAAGTCCAAAAGGTTTTCTGAGAACATCATCTGCCCCTTCATCTAATAGATTTACTAATGCTTCAACACCTGATCTTGCCGTTAAAACTATGACTGAAGAACCCAGTTGTTGAGCTAGTCTCATTGCAGTATTCTGCTCAAGGATTTCTGCGCTAACTAATAAGTCAGGTGATTGTTCTCTGCATAAGTCAATAGCTTCTGCAGCTGTACCTACTGCTGCAGCTAAATGGCCATCTTGGCGAAGCCTTTGCACAAGTACTGTTCTAAGTGTGGGGTGAGGTTCAACAACTAGAACTCTTGAGGGGGTTTGAGAGCTCGTAGGCAATTGTGAACTGCCAGGAGTTGAAGCTAAGATTTGCTCAGTTGATTGCATTCTTAATTACTGTTTGGCCAGGCAATTTTTGATCGTTCTTAATAAGGTATAACAAATGCAAAATAAAAATCAGAATTTATCGAATTATGACATCATTTGAAAACCCCAAAGCAATTCGTCATTTTCAGTCAATTTGTGATAGTTGCCAGGACTTAGTTACTCGTTTTCATACGCCATCTGATCTTAAATTATATAGTGATGGTTATCTCCAAGCATTGAGGAATTGCAGTAGTTTAGAGCAAAAGGATCAAGAGAAATTAGAAAGATTAATTGAAAGATGGATTTTAGATCCGTCAAGTTTTATTGATCCAGATGGAGATGGAAATAAAGGTTTTTTTGATAAAAAAAGGATTTAAAATATTAATTTTTATTAACCAATACAGTATTTATACTCACTAATTGTTTTAAGACGCTAATTCAATTTCTATTTTTTCTTTAAGAGATCCAGAGTTGTACATCTCAATAAGAATGTCTGATCCACCAAGAAATTCACCTTTTAAGTAAACTTGAGGGATTGTTGGCCAATCTGAATATTCTTTGATTCCTTCTCTTATAGCGAAATCACTTAAAACATCAAACGTACCAAATTCTACTCCTAAAGAATTTAGTATTTGAACTACATTGTTGGAAAAACCGCATTGAGGCATTAATTTTGTCCCTTTCATGAAAACCATCACTGGATTAGATTCAATCAGTTTTTGTATTTTATCTTTTGTTAGGTTGTCCATAATTCAATTTGGAGTTTCTGTTTTTAAAGCCAGTGCATGGATTGCCTCTGAAGCTAATTCTTCCTTCAAAGCAGAATATACTAGCTGGTGTTGTTTAACTAATGATAATCCATTAAATTCAGATGCAATTACAGTTACTTGCAAATGATCATTTCCCTTAAGATTTTCAACGAAAACTTGGGAACTTGGGATTTTTTTAGTTATTAATTTAACAACTTCTGATTTAGTAATCATAATAAAAATTTATTTACCTTTGTATTTTGTCTCAACAAATCCTAGTTGGATCAATCTTTCATAAGCTTCTTTACCTTCAGGGCTATTGGGTGACATTATTCTAATTGTTTCCACAAGTAAAGGGACTGCAACCGCAGGCTTTTCAGTTCTTATATACAAAGATGCTAATCTCTCATTTGATTCTGCCAAAATTTGTAATGTTTGCTTACCTTTCCTTTGCATTTCACTTGGTATTCTCGCATCAATTCCTTTGAACGATGAATTTAGATCAGAATAAAAAGAAGCAAGTTGCTTTGATAATTTTCTAGCGTCTAAATAAAAATCCTTGGCTTTTTCAAAATTCCCGTTTTTAATATATTTATCACCTTCTTTTATAAAATATTCAACGTTTGAGATGGAAAGCTTTTTACTCTCATCTGAGAGGACTCTGAATTCTTCTGGATTCTTTATTTCTGCATGAACTTCATTTTTATAAGGAACATTTCCAAAAAATATAAATAAAATTGGTATTAATTTTAAGAATTTCATTTTCTTTTTCAATTATTAAAATTCATAGTAACTTATTGCAGATTCATCTACCTACATTTTTTAATGCTTTTTCTTCCTCAAGAGTCATTTTTTCATTTAGAAATTTATTAAAGTCCTTGATAGTAAAGTTTGAGTAATCATTAATTGGTATTGGTTTTCCAAAGGATAGACAAAATTCGCCCCTAAAGTTCGGAGGTATTTTGCTGTAAGCAATTCCAATTGGAATTATTGTAATAGAGGTTGTTTTTTTGGTAGCTAATCTAGCTAATCTATATAGTCCTTCTTTGAGAACTAATTTTTTCCCATATCTATTAATCTTTCCTTCGGGGAAAACAACTAATTGTTCTCCTTTTTCTATAAGATCAATCGCATATCTTAAAGCTGATAGAGATGGCGATAATTGATTTATTGAAAAACATCCAAGTCTTTTTAAAAACCAACCTTGTATTCCTCTCATTTCGGATTTAGTAACCATAAATCTACAATCCTTTTTTGTTACCCTTCTCCCAATTGCCATTGTGAGTATCAAGCCGTCCCATCTTGATCTGTGGGTTGGAGCCAAAATGATAGAGGAATTTATGGGAATCGAAAAACCATTTTTTAATATTTTCTTTTTTCTAAAAAAGAATCTCAAAACAACGTCCTGAGTAACGAACATTGCAATAAATCCCAATACAGGGTTTATTTTATGCCAAATATTAAAGGGATTCTTCTTCAAGTTCTATTTACTATATATTAATAATTTAAGTGTTTGCCTTTTTTTATTAGCTATTATTGGGCGGTTACTAGACTGTCTAGAAACTAAAATTTTCAAAATTATGGCTACTTTAGGAGTAAACATTGATCATATTGCAAATGTAAGGCAAGCAAGGAAAACTGTCGAGCCTGACCCTGTGCAATTTGCTTTTTTAGCAGAATTAGGAGGGGCAGATTCCATAACAGTTCATCTTAGAGAAGATAGAAGACATATACAAGATAGGGACGTATTCCTTCTGAAAGAGACTATAAAAACAAAACTCAATTTAGAAATGGCTGCTACAGAAGAAATGTTAGAAATTGCCAAAAAGATTCTTCCCGATTATGTAACGCTTGTACCCGAGAAAAGAGAGGAAGTTACTACTGAAGGCGGGCTGGATTTAAAAAGTAATGTGCAATATCTTAAGAAGGCTGTTAGAAATTTAAAGGATTCAAATATAAAAGTAAGTGCATTTATTGATCCTCTTGGTGAACAGATAAATTATTCCAAAGAAATAGGCTTTGATTTTATAGAATTACATACTGGAAAATATGCTGAACTATCGGGATCTGAACAATATAAAGAACTCCAAAGGATTATAGAGTCTACACATTTAGCAAATGACCTTGGATTAGTTGTAAATGCTGGTCATGGTCTTAACTATAATAATGTTAAAAAAATTGCATCAATTAACAATATGAACGAGTTAAACATTGGTCATAGTATTGTTGCAAGGGCTTTAGCGATAGGATTAGAAAAGTCTGTACGTGAAATGAAGTCCCTTATTACATCAAATTAAATTTCAAAATGACAACATATTTTTTCGTCGCGGCAAGTGAAAAGTTTTTAACTGTAGAAGAACCAATTGAGGAGATTTTGAAAGAAAGGATGAGGAACTATAAAGAAAATAATAAAGAAATAGATTTTTGGCTTTTAAAAAATCCATCATTTTTGCAAACAGCCCAATTTGTTAATCTAAAAGCAAAGATACCGTCGCCTCCAGCAGCTATTTTATCGACGGATAAAAAATTTATAACTTTCTTAAAGCTGCGTTTAGAGTTTGTTGCTGTGGGGGAATTCGAATGTCCTAATGCAGAAATAATTGATCCATTTAAAGTTGAGTAATATAACCATCTAGTAAATTGCTCAATCTTTATAAGTCAAATAAAATTGAAGTAATTAGTGAGCTGTTAGCAGAGGAATTAAAAATATGTCCTCCGCCTATAAATGAGAAATTAGAAATAGTTGTCCCAAATTACTTTTTTGGGAACTGGTTACGTGAACAAATAACTATAAAAAACAAAATTAGTGCTCTTTATGAATTAAAGACAATATCAACGTATACCGAATCTTTATTGACAAATTTTTTTCCTGCAATTGATATGAGCGCATGGAATTTTGAGTCAATTAAATGGGGCATTATTGATTCCTTGGAAGAATTAAATAACTTTAAAGAATCATTTCCGCTTAGAAATTGGATAAATAAATATTTGGATAATAAAAAGACAATTGATGGAGACATATATAATCTGACAAAAAAGATCACGAATAATTTTATTGATTATCTGATTTTTAGACCTGAAATGATTGCTCAATGGAATAGATATGAAATTAATTCATCTAATCTATTTAAGGATTTAAACTCAGATCAATTTTGGCAACCTATTTTATATAAATTATTAGAGGAAAAGATATCTGAAAAGCCATCATGTTTATACATGATTGAAGTAATAAAGAATTTAAGAAAAATTAAAAACTTTCAATTTCAAGTACCAAATCAAATTTATATTTTTTCAGATAATAACTTATCTAAACTACATATTAATTTTTATTCAGAACTTTCAAAATTTATTAAGGTAAATTTGTATTTATTATCTCCTGGAGAAGATTTATGGAATAGAATAAATTGTCTTGAAGGTGAGTTGGGATTTTATGATAATGAAAGTAAATTGAATTTAAATAATAGAGATATAGAGAAAATATTTGGTAAATTTGGAGCAAACTTTCAGAAATTAATTGATGAAAATATTTATTCAGAAGGTATAAATTTAAAAAATAATCTTATTTATCTCGATCCAACAATTAATTTTCATAATAAGAAAGATATTCCTCTTCTTAATCAAATACAAAAAAAACTAATTGATAATAATAGCGTTGATTTTATTGTAAGTGAAAGGGATGATTCAATATTACTTTGTGAGCATTTTAATCAGAATAGTCAATTTGAATATTTAAGAAATAAAATTATAGAAATAATAAATTCTTGCGAGAATATTAAATATAGTGATATTGCTGTTTTATCTCCACAAACTAATTTAATTAAACCTTATCTAAGGTACATCTTTAATAATGAGTCAATTAATGGTGAAAAGATACCTTATTTTTTTATTGATGAGGATAATCATAACTCTTCAGGCATTTATGAATTTCTAATTGACATCACTGAAATAGCAAGTGAAAAAATTACACTTGAAAAAATAGATTATATTCTTTCGAAAAAAGTAACTCAGAACATTTTTGATTTTAATATTACTGAGAAGGATGAAATTATTTTCTTACTTACCCAAGCTGGGTTTCATTGGGGATTAGATGATAAAGAAAGATTAGGTGAAGAGAAAAATACTCTAGATTGGTGTATAAATAGAATTACTTTAGGCTTAATTTATGACAAAGAAGTAAATCTAAGTACTTTTAATTTAAAACCATTTAGCTATAAAAATATAAGTTTGGATTTGAATAAATGGGTTAAAATATTAATTCATTTAAAAAAATATATTAATTTGATAAGGGGATCTTTTTCTTACTCGAATTGGGTTGAAAAGATAAAGTTTATATTAAAAAGTATTGCTGATTCTAATGCAAATTTCAATTTAGAAATAAGTGAAATAAATAGAATTCTTGATAATCACGCAATACCTCTAATACCTGATGATCTTATCTTGTTAAAAGTTTTTAGAGAAATATTAATTTCTTGCATAAATAAAGTTAAATATCAAAGCAAATCAAGAGTCAACAAGATACTAATAAGTGATATTGAGAACTCAAGGCATATTCCACATAAGGTTATCTTCCTAATGGACATGAATAGTGTTAATTATCCAAAATTACCAAAGATTGAAAATATTAATTTATTAAAAAACAAATATCATTTGGGTGATCCATCTGTTTTTGAAAGAGAAAAATATGCATTTCTGGAGTTGTTAATTGCCTGCAGAGATAAATTTATAGTTACTTGGGTAAAAAATGATAAAGACAACAAAAAATTAGATGTTTCTTTTCCTATAAAAGAGTTAATTTCTTTTTTTGATAGTTTCTTAAACCAAAGCCAAAGAGAACTAATAATTAAAGATAATGATTTAAATAAAAATGCAATAATTGATCTTGATAAATCTAAGATTTTTAAAGGTAATTATTCTTTAATAGAAGATATAAATTGGAATGAAAAAAAATCTGATATTAAAAATTACAAATTATCAGAATTGATTTATTGGTTCAAGACTCCACAAAAATATTGGCTTAATAAAAACAATATTTCTCCCAAGGAAATATTTATTCATCATCCAGACGAGGAGTATGTAAGCAATCTGCAAAAGTCGCTATTAATTACAAAAATAATCCAGCAAGTAGAGATTGATAATCATAATATTATTGATGATTTAAATGAATTAAATATTAATGATCAATTGGCTGAAAATGGTATTATTATGCCCAAAAATAGTATTTTTACAAAAGAAAAAGAAATAAAAGATTTATTAAGCAGTCTATGTGCAAGTTTGAGTCAACACAATAAGATTAATAAAATCTATGTTAAGTCAAATGCGAATAAAGAAGAATATTTAATTGCTGATGACACCGTAATTGAATTAATTAATGCGAAGTTAAGTTTAAGTCGTTTGACTGAGGCTTGGATAAAATTACTCTTTATTTCTTCTTTAAAAGGGAATATAAAAAGGACTAAAGTAATTTTTAGAACAGAAAATAACTATAAATCGCAAATTATTCAATCACCTGGAGCAACTGAATCAAATCTAATTTTGGGGGATTACATAAATATTTTTAAAAATTATTCTGAAAAATGTCTTCCCCTTCCTCCAGAAAGTGCTTACAAATATGTAGAAGCAAAAATAAAATCAAAAAATCAAAAAAAAGCTTTTACAGATAAATGGATTGGGAATAAAAATTTTTCTAAAGGAGAAAGAGATAATATCGAAATGAAATTGTGTTTTGGTAATGAAAAAGAACCAGATTTCTTTCTTGGAAATAATAATTTTGATCAATTATCATACAGATTATATGGTCCTCTAATTAAAGCCTTAAAGAAATAAAAAATGTCTAAATTTCAGTTAAAAAATTTTTTTAAAGATGCTTATGATCTAATGCTTGTTTTTTTACAGTTCTTTATTATTAGTCTTCATTTTTTTCAATGGAAATTTTTTCCACAAAAACAAGTAATTCAAGCAAGTCCTTTTTCTAATTTACTGGGTATTTTAATTATCATAATCGCTTTCATAATAATGTTAGTTTCAATTAAAGACTTAGGTAGAAATTTATCCCCTTTCCCAAGACCTATAAACAATAGCAATCTAGTTACTACAGGTATTTATCGATTTATGCGTCATCCTATGTACTATTCTTTAATATTTATTTCCATTGGAGTTTTTATAATAAAATTATCTATTTATTATTTATTTTTGACAATAAGTTTAGCTTTAATAATAAAATTTAAAATTGCCTTAGAAGAGAAATATTTAATGAACAAATTTAAGAATTACTTACTTTATAAAAATGAGATCAAAGTTTAATTTTATATAGAAATGGATATTAATCAAATTAAATTAGATAATAAGTTTAAATTAGTAGAAGCAAGTGCAGGAACTGGTAAAAGTTTTACTTTGGCTCACATAGTTTTAAGAAATGTTTTGGAGAAAAAAGTTAAACCAGATGAGATACTCTTGCTAAGTTTTACAAAAAATACTTGTTCTGAATTAAGAGATAAAATACTCTCGAGATTTCATAATCTAAAATTATATTTGCAAAGTCATAATGAAAGTAAGATAGATAATACTCTTAAGGATTGGTATCTAAATTTTAAGGATAAAGATAAATCTAAGGAAAAAATAATTTCCGAAATTGATAATTTTATAAATCAATTCTATAAGTTAAAAGTAACTACTTTCCATGCTTTTTGTAATAATATTATTGATGAATATAGTATTGAAATAGGTGTAACTCAAGATCCATATATTGAGAATAATATTGATAATTTGTATAAAGATGTAATAGATAATTTGTGGATTGATGATTTTCTGAATCTTAATCAT
>CACGBL010000020.1:0-20312 GCA_902571355.1 uncultured Synechococcaceae cyanobacterium
GTATTGATTGGAGTAACGGTGTTTTATCTGCGTTAACTTCTATCACAGATCCTTATTTAAACATTTTTAGAGGAATTATCCCTCCAATAGGTGGATTTGATATTTCATCCTTATTAGCTTTTTTACTTTTAAACGTTATACAAAATTTAATTACAAATCTGCAATATGCAAGCTTAGGTTATAGCTGAACTTATCTATCATCTCCAGAACCTCTTATCTTTCCTTTAGCAGCTCTTAATTTTAATTTTTCAAGGTTTTGTAATGCAACATCCTCTAAATTGAAATTTAATTCTGTACAAAGATTTGATATGTACCACAAAACATCTCCTAACTCTTTTTTAATACCTAATTTTGATTCGTTATCAAATATTCCATTTTTATCTCTTATAACCTTTTTAACTTTTTCTGCCACCTCACCGGCCTCTCCAACTAGACCAAGAGTTGGATAAACATTATTTGAGCCTAAATCTGGATATTGGGCTGTTTCTCTAGCTTTTTTCTGATAAGTTTTAAAATCCATGACTTAAATAACTAACTTTGGGTATGGTAAATTTATTTATATCTAGCAATATTATCTATATATGTCGAATATTGATTTAAAAAGAAGAACAAAAATAGTAGCAACTATTGGCCCTGCAACTCAATCTGAAGAGGTAATTACAAATTTAATTAAAGCTGGAGTAACAACATTCAGATTAAATTTTTCACATGGAGATCATAAAGATCATGCTGAGAGAATAAAAACCATAAGGGAAGTATCAAAAAAGTTAGATATAGATATTGGAATATTGCAAGATCTTCAAGGACCTAAAATACGATTAGGGCGCTTTAAAGATGGGCCAGTAAAAGTTAAAAAAGGCGATAAATTCACACTGACATCAAATGAAGTCGAATGTACAAATACTATTGCGAATGTAACTTACGACAAACTTTCTGAAGAAGTTAGCGAAGGGAAAAGAATACTTTTAGATGATGGAAAAATAGAAATGATTGTAGAAAAAGTTGATAAAAAAGCTAATAATTTGGATTGTATTGTAACTGTAGGAGGGGTTCTCTCAAACAATAAAGGTGTTAATTTTCCAGATGTTCAATTATCAGTAAAAGCATTAACAGAAAAAGATAAAGAGGATTTAAAATTCGGTTTATCTGAAGGAGTTGATTGGATAGCACTAAGTTTCGTAAGAAATCCATCCGATATAAATGAGATAAAACATTTAATAAATAAAAATGGGCATTCAACTCCTGTAGTCGCAAAAATAGAAAAATTTGAAGCAATAGATCAGATCGATTTAGTATTACCCTTATGTGATGGGGTTATGGTTGCAAGAGGTGATTTGGGAGTAGAAATGCCTGCTGAAGAAGTTCCTCTTTTACAAAAAGAATTAATAAGAAAAGCTAATACATTAGGTATCCCAATAATTACAGCGACTCAAATGCTTGATTCTATGGCTTCTAACCCAAGACCAACTAGGGCCGAAGTTAGTGATGTAGCAAATGCAATTCTGGATGGTACAGATGCTGTAATGCTTTCAAACGAAACTGCAGTTGGCGATTATCCTGTAGAGGCAGTTGAAACGATGGCAACCATAGCAAGAAGAATTGAAAGGGATTATCCTCTTAAGGCTATTGAAAGCCACTTACCCAGTACGATCCCAAATGCTATTAGTGCAGCAGTAAGTAATATAGCTAGACAACTTGATGCAGGAGCTATAATCCCTTTAACTAAATCAGGTTCTACCGCTCGAAATGTAAGTAAGTTCAGACCACCAACACCTATCTTGGCAACTACTACGGAGAGAAGTGTAGCGAGAAGATTGCAACTTGTTTGGGGAGTTACTCCAATAGTAGTTAAAAATGATCAAAGAACAGCAAAAACTTTTAGTTTAGCTATGCAAATTGCTCAGGAGATGGGGATCCTAAATCAAGGAGATTTAGTAGTCCAAACAGCAGGTACATTAACTGGAATTAGCGGCTCTACAGATTTAATAAAAGTCGGTTTAGTAAGAAAGATTGTATCAAGAGGAATTTCAATAGGGGAAATCGGTGTTACTGGTAAAGCCAGAATAATAAAAAATAATCTTGATATGTCCTTAATTTGCCCAGGAGAAATATTATTTGTTCCGAAGGAATTAATGCAAAATATTCCACTGAGTAAAAATATTGCCGGCATTGTTACGAACCAAAATGTAGATGATGTTTATGCTTTTTTTAACAAAAATAATAAAAAGATTTCTACAATTTGTAATTTAGAAAATATCGATAATCATCAAATCAGTAATGGCGACCTTATTACGCTCCAGCTTAATGAAGGTGTTATATACATGGGACAACTTGAAGATGATGATGCAATAGATAAATATAAATATGTCTAGGAATATCTCAATAAAAGAAGCCTTAGGCATGGCAACAAAAACTTTAGTTTCTAACAAATTGAGAAGTTCGTTAACAATGCTGGGGATAATTATCGGAAATGCTTCAGTTATTACACTTGTTGGGCTTGGTAGAGGTGCTCAAACATTAGCAAAAAACCAATTAAGTAATTTAGGTGCCAATGTTTTATTCATTGTTCCCGGAAATAATGACACAAGAAGAAGAGGTATTTCATTTCCTAAAAACCTAGTTTTAGAAGATGCAATAGCAATAAGCAATCAAGTACCAACAGTTAAAAAAGTAGCTCCTCAAATCTCTGCAAACGAAATAGTGCAATCAAATTCTAAAAGTTTAAATATATCAATTGCTGGAGTTACTCCTGAATTTCTTGAAGTAAGAAGCTTTGAAGTAGATAAGGGTAGATTTTTATCAAAAAGTGATGTTAATAGTGCAAGAAGTTATGTTGTAATAGGTCCTGATCTTAAAGACGAATTTTTCAGAAATAAATCTCCTTCACTTGGAAAAAAAATCAGAATTAAAGACCATACTTATGAAATTATCGGAATATTAAAACCAAAAGGTGCTGTATTTGGAAGTAATCAAGACAAAAATGCATATATTCCATTAACCACCATGGTCAATAGGATTACAGGGAAGGACCCTACTTATGGAGTAAGTTTAAGCTTCATTAGTGTCGAAGCGATAAATAAAAATGCAACTAGTGCCGCTAAATTTCAGATTACTAACTTATTAAGGCAAAGACATAAAATAATCAGAGATGATGACTTTGCGGTTAGATCACAAGAAGATGCACTGAATATAGTAACCAACATAACAAGTGGATTAACGTTTTTATTGGCTGGTATTGGGGCAGTATCTTTAGTGGTTGGAGGCATAGGAATCATGAATATTATGCTCGTTTCTGTAAGCGAAAGGACTGAAGAGATTGGACTTAGAAAAGCAATAGGAGCTAAACAGTCAGATATATTAATTCAATTTTTAATTGAGGCATTGATTTTATCTACAATTGGTGGATTAATTGGAACAACAACGGGATTATCAGGAGTTTTTCTATTATCTCTGATAACACCACTACCTGCATCAGTAGGAATTACAACTACTTTTTCCACCATGATCATTTCAGGATCAATAGGTTTAATCTTTGGCGTTTTACCTGCAAAAAGAGCTTCTAAATTAGATCCAATTGTTGCATTGAGAAGTTTATAAATTAAATTTATAATAATGCTCAATTTTTATAAATTAATTGAGATACTGGTGAGTGTTCAATCACTAGTAATCACATCAATGTTACCTGTTTATATTCCACTACCTTTTATCTATAAATCTAGTAATAACTTTGAGTTTCCTATCACATGGCAAATTCCAAGCATAATTTTATTAACACTTATATTTAATAAAAAAGTTGTTTTCAGAGCATTTTCTATATATTTAATTTTGGGGGTATTTATATTTCCTGTCTTTCATCAAGGAGGTTCAATAGGTTATTTACTCACTCCAAATTTTGGTTATTTATTAGGTTTATATCCATTAATAAAAATAATTGATAATTTAAATAATAGAAATAAAATAAACGTTTGGAACTTTTTAAAAAATGGTTTTATAGCAATATGGACTATGCATCTAACTGGAATATTTTACAACTTAATACAATTTATTATCTACAGTCAATTTAATTTATTTTTATATAATTTAGGGAAATACTCATTAGGAAAGATTGGATATCATTTTTTAATGCTTTTTCCACTTTTATTACTTATTAAACCTATAGAACGTTTAAAACGTAGTAAATAATGATTAATAAAATACAAATAAAAATATATTTTCTATCATTAAGTATTTTTATTGTTCTAATAGATCAATTTACGAAATATTTAATGTTTTATAATAAAAAATTATTAATTAATAAAGATTTTCTTTTATTCAAATTAGATTTTGTAAAAAATTACGGAGCAGCATTTAACATATTTAGTGGAAGTAGAATATTTTTATCATTAATAAGTATTTTGTTTTCAATATTACTTATTTATTTAATAATCAGGAAAAATACTTTAAACTCATTCGATCTATATTCTTACAGCTTTATTCTTGGGGGAACTATTGGTAATGGTATTGATAGGATATATAAAGGTTTTGTGGTTGATTTTATAAATTTAAATATTGTAAATTTTCCAGTATTTAATATTGCTGATATATCTATTAATATTGGTTTCATCTTTTTACTATATAACATTTTTAAAAATAAAAGATGAAATGAATTACTTAAAATTAAAGTATATAAAGTATTTAGTATTAATATTATTTCTATTTATTTTATTTTCGATATTTATAAGAATAGTAAATATTTATACCCTTGTATTTTTAATAGTAATTATGTATATCTTTTATAATCTTGATAAAAAATTATTTAAAAAAATAGTTTATAAAGTTATATACAAAAATAAAAAAAATACACTTTCATTCAAAAATACATATGGTGCTGCCAAGATTAGTTTGGAAGGGGTCGAAAAAATTAATAGAAAAATTAACGATAAAGTAAAAGTTGAGTTGTTAAATTACCAAAAAAATAAACTTGAATCCCAATTAAAAACAGGAGATTATAAAGTTACTCTTTTTGGAGCAGGTTCATCAGGAAAAACATCTATAGCAAGATCTTTATTGAAAAATATTGTGGGACAAACATCTGCAAAAATAGGTACAACAAAACAAATTAATAGCTATAAAATTCGTATCCCAATCTTAAAAAGAAACATCAATATAGTGGATACTCCTGGTTTATTCGAACCATCTAAATTAGGAGAAGAAAGAGAAAAAGCGACGATTATACAAGCATCAAATTCCGACCTAGTTCTCTTTGTGTTAGATCAGGACATAAATAAATACGAAAACTATCTAATTAAAGAATTATTAAAATTAAGAAAAAAGGTAATAATTGTTCTAAATAAATGTGATTTGAGATCTAGAGATGAAAATAACCTCATCAAAGAAAATATAATTTATATAACTTCCGCTAGAAAAAATAAAATATCTGTTGTTCAAACAATTGCAATACCACAAAAATCTCCTTATATAAAATCTGATGCTTTAAATTTAGTTCCAGAGGTAGGAAGTTTATTTAGAGAAATAATTGAAACGCTCGATAATAATGGTGAAGAGTTATTGGCGGATAATATTCTTTTTCGCTCAAATAAGTTAGGTATTAAAAGTAAAAATTTCGTGCAAGAACAAAGATATTTGATGTCAAATAAAGTGATTAATAAATATATGTGGATAACAGGAGGAGTAATACTAGTTAATCCACTTCCAGCTGTTGATTTCCTTACTACTACCTCCGTAAACATTCAAATGATAATGGAATTATCAAAAATATATGAAGTAAAGCTTACTAAAAAAGATGCAAAGGATTTAGCGACTTCATTACTAAACGCATTGGCTAAACAAGGAATACTAAAAGGGGGTCTCGCCATACTTTCTACTGCTTTAGCTACAAGCTTGACTAAAATAATATTATCTAAATCTATACAATCAGTTACAGCAGGCTGGTTGATAAGAATAGTAGGACAAAGTTTGATTGAATATTTTAAAAATGGGCAAGATTGGGGAGATGGAGGAATCCAAGAAGTAGTAGATAAGATCTATAGAATAAGTAAGAGAGAAGACATTTTAAACAACTTCGTTAAAGAAGCTATTTCAAAAATTGAAATGAAAAAGTTTTTTAAATCAAATAAAAGTTTGCCTCCATTTCCTATGTAAAATTGGATAATTGATCATTTAGATAAGTTCTGAAATCAAAGATAGTTATTAAGAGTAAATAAGCAATACAAATAGCTATAGATATAAACCCTGTTACTATTGCAATAATTTTTGGTCTACCCATATTCATATGTTATGCATCTAAAAGTCTCAAAAGTTTTTCAATATCAGATTCTGTTGTATTGTAATTTCCCATGACAACCCGTAAAAAATATTTACCTTTAAATTTTGGTCTAGAAAGCATAAAATTATTATTAATTAGTTCATTAACTTTAGTTTGAGTCCATGCATCAGAGTCTTTTGGCTCAAGTTTCTTTGGTAAGAATGAAACAATATGAAGAGGACCTGAATAAATATCAAATTTATTCTTAGCAATATTTTTTATAAAAAAATCTTTTCTTTTAATTGATGATTTTAATATATTTTCTATTCCATTCAGACCTAAAAAACGTAACCCAAGCCATAATTTGATAACCTCTGCAGGTCTAGAACCTTGTATGCCAATTTCTCCTCTATTTATAATATTTTCTTTAGATGATATATATGGTAGTCCAGTACTAAAAGTATTTTCTAAAGTACTCATATTTGAAACCAATAACAAAGATGAAGTCTTTGTAATACCTATGATCTTTTGTGGATTTATCGTTATCGAATTAGCCTGATTAATATTATTTAGACCTTCTATTGGAATAGAGGTTATAGCAAAAATGCCTCCAATGGAGCCATCGATATGTAGCCATATATTTCTTTCTTTGCATATTTCACTTATTTCTTTAATAGGATCAATGGCTCCCCTTACAGTTGTCCCAAGGGTGGCAACAATAGCAAATATTTTTTTATTTTCTTTTGAACATTTATCAAAAGACTGTCTGAGATCGTTTATATCCATTCTACCTTGATTATCAGTTTTAATCCTGACTAGATTCGTTGTATCAAGACCCATTACTCTTATACATTTAACGAAGGAAGAATGAGCATCTTCACTAACAATTAATACAGAATCAGGATTTGTAGCTAATCCAGCATTATTTCTAGCTGCTATAAGCGCATTCAGATTACTTAATGTACCTCCACTAGCAGCTATACCTCCTGAGAAATCATTAAACCCTATTTTCTTGGCAAACCAGTTGCATAATGATTCCTCAAGTAAAGTTGCACTTGGTGATAACTCGTAAGCGAGAAGATTATTATTTAATCCAGCAGCAATTAAATCTCCCAAGATAGAGAATATTAAAGGTGGGGGATCAAGGTGAGCTAGTGAACCAGGATGAACGGGATTAAATGAATTGTTCAAAAGAGATTCAATCTCAGAAAACAAGTCTTCTTCAGAGTTGCCATCTTCAGAAGGCATAATGCACTTGAAACTCTCATCAAAAGGTAAAGGACCATTTTTATCAGCTTTAGAGAACCAGTCACAAAGAATTTGGCTTGCTCTATTCAGAAGAGTAATCAATTTGTCATTAGTCCCTAAATATGAGGGGAAATATATATCTTTATTATGAATTAAATCTTCAGCCATCAGATAAAATATCTATTAATAATTCTATTCTCAATATTGGTAAATGAGATATATTTTTGAAAATGGAAATAGTAATAAAGATCAACCAAAAAAAACAAATAACTCAAAATACACTTTTTGGATGAATTCGATATTAAGAAGATCCAAAGAAATTGGAAAAGTTGAACTACCAATCTGCTCAATAATCTTAGATGAGAGAGGAAGATGTATTGGGAGAGGGGTTAACAGGAGGAATATAAATAAAGACCCATTAGGTCATGCTGAAATAATGGCACTTAGGCAAGCATCTCTAATAAAAAATGATTGGAGATTTAATGAATGTACTATTATCACAAATTTAGAACCTTGTACTATGTGTTCCTCTGCTCTTATTCAAGCGCGGATGGGTAAAGTAATTTTCGGTGCATACGATAAGAAAAGAGGTGGATTGGGTGGCTCAATTGATCTATCAAAGCATGAAAGTGCTCATCACAAAATGGAAATTATAGGAGGTATTCTAGAAGACGAATGCAGTCAAATTTTACAATTATGGTTTAAAAAGTTGAGGACTCAAAAATAGAATATTTTTTTAACTCAGTATCAAATAGATTTAATAATCTATCAACATTCTCCTCACTTGAGTTAAATCCCATTAATCCTATGCGCCATACCTTACCAGACAATTCTCCAAGTCCATTTCCTATTTCTATTCCAAAGTTTTTTAAAAGATGATTTCTAAACCCATCCCCATCAACTGCTGGAGGTATTTTAACTGTGGTTAAAGTTGGCAATCTATAATCCTCAGATACATGTAATTCCATTCCAAGACTTTCTAAACCCTTCCACAGTTTCTTTGCATTAGTATTATGTCTACTCCAAACATTTTCCAAACCCTCATTCGCAATTAATCGCAAACCTTCACGAATAGCAAAATTCATATTTACAGGAGCAGTATGATGGTAAACACGATCAGAACCCCAATATTTATTTAATAGAGATAAATCTAAATACCAATTAGGTACTTTTGTTTTTCTTGAACCTAGTTTTTCTTCAGCTCTCTCATTCATTGTAAAAGGACTTAATCCAGGCGGGCAGCTTAATCCCTTCTGGCTGCAACTATATGCTAAATCTATTTTCCATTCATCTATCAATAGTTCTAGAGCGCCAAGGGAAGTAACTGCGTCAACTAAAAACAAGCAATTATTTTTTCTACATACATCACCAATTCCATCAAGAGGTTGTAAAACCCCACTAGATGTTTCAGCGTGAACAATAGCAAATATAGCTGGTTTTTTAGTCTCTATTTCATACTTGATTTCTTCATAAGAAAAGGATTCACCCCAAGGTTTTTCCATAACAGATACATCTGCTTTATATCTAGTTGCCATATCAACTAGCCTGTCTCCAAAATATCCTTTTTTAGCGATAAGAATTTTTTCTCCCTCCTCTATAAAATTCGCTATTGACGCTTCCATAGCTGCACTTCCCGTTCCGCTCATTGGAAGAGTCAGACGATTATTGCATTGCCAGGTATATCTTAGAAGTTGTTGAACATCAGACATCAATGAAATATATGCTTCATCTAAATGACCAATTGGATTTAGGGAAAGAGCATTTAGAACTTCTGGATGTGCGTTAGAAGGACCAGGACCTAATAAAAGTCTAGAGGGAACATAAGTCTTTGAGAAATGAGATAAATTCTCTTCATTTAAAGCCGAAATAAGTTTTGCTTCTGTCAAAGCATTACATTCAATTACTTTTAAATTAAACTAATATCGCCACATAAGCGATATTTATTTAAAGAAATTCATTCAATTTAAATATTTAGGTAAACAATTATTAAACTTATGACTTGAAACACTAAAAGAAGTCATCTAGTCTTAAAAAAAGTTATCGTTGATACATAACAAGAATCATCAAGTTATTAATTTCATAGAAGGTATTACAAAATTATGTCTAAATCTCCTCAAGATGTTTTAAGTCAAATTAAAGACGAAGGAATTGAACTCATCGATTTAAAATTCACAGATATTCATGGAAAATGGCAACATTTAACTCTTACATCAGACATGATAGAGGAGGATTCTTTTACTGAGGGCTTAGCATTTGATGGCTCATCAATAAGAGGTTGGAAAGCAATTAATGCCTCAGATATGTCAATGGTGCCCGATGCAAGTACAGCTTGGATAGATCCTTTTTATAAACATAAAACCCTAAGTATGATTTGTTCTATTCAAGAGCCAAGAAGCGGGGAGCCTTATGATAGGTGTCCAAGAGCTTTAGCTCAAAAGGCATTAAAATATTTAGACTCAACTGGTATAGCAGATACTGCATTTTTTGGACCAGAACCAGAATTCTTTTTATTTGATGATGTTAGATATGACTCTAAAGAAGGAGGTTGTTTTTATAGTGTAGATACTATTGAAGCACCATGGAATACAGGGAGAATTGAAGAAGGGGGAAACTTAGGATACAAAATTCAATATAAAGAAGGATATTTTCCAGTAGCTCCAAATGATACTGCGCAAGATATCAGATCTGAGATGCTTCTTCTTATGGGTGAATTAGGTATCCCAACAGAGAAACATCACCATGAAGTTGCTGGTGCTGGCCAACACGAGCTTGGAATGAAATTTGATTCGTTAATAAATGCTGCTGATAACGTTATGACTTATAAATACGTTGTCAGAAATGTTGCAAAAAAATATGGAAAAACTGCAACATTTATGCCCAAGCCTGTTTTTAACGATAACGGAACCGGAATGCATGTTCACCAAAGTTTATGGAAGAGTGGACAGCCACTATTTTTTGGTGAGGGAGCATATGCAAATTTATCTCAAACAGCAAGATGGTACATCGGAGGCATACTTAAACATGCACCTTCATTCCTAGCATTTACTAACCCAACTACAAATAGTTATAAACGATTGGTTCCTGGATTCGAAGCACCTGTAAATCTAGTTTATTCTGAGGGGAATAGATCAGCTGCAGTAAGAATACCTTTAACAGGTCCAAGCCCTAAAGCTAAAAGATTAGAATTCAGATCAGGTGACGCACTTGCAAATCCTTACTTAGCATTCTCTGTAATGATGCTTGCTGGTATTGATGGAATTAAAAATCAAATTGATCCTGGTGATGGCGTAGATGTAGATTTATTTGAACTTCCAGCTGATGAACTTGCAAAAATTGATACAGTCCCTTCATCTCTAAATGACTCACTTAATGCGCTAAAAGCAGATAAGGATTATCTATTAGCTGGTGGAGTATTTACTGAAGATTTTATTGATAACTTTATCGATATAAAATACGAAGAGGTACAACAACTAAGACAAAGACCTCATCCACATGAATTCTTCATGTATTACGATGCATAATTAAAAGAACACATTAGTTTAATTAATCAATTTGAGAAATATCACAAAATGTTCTCAAATTGATTTTTTTTTTGTTGGAATATAGATATATAAATTAAAAAATGGCTAGGGAATCTATTTCAAAAATTGCATATAAAACGCTACAACAAAGTAAAAGCATTGCAGGTTTCGCTCACAAGCAGATCAGTTCAAGATTAATGAATTTTATTCTTCCCGATTCGAAACTTGAAAATTTTGATATAGATAAGGAACTTCTAATGCAAATCCAAAATTCAATGGATATCTTAAGAGAAGAAGATTGGAATGATGCAGAAAAAAATATATATCCAAAAAAATTATTGTTTGACGAACCATGGCTTAGATATCTAACTCAATATCCTAAAATTTGGCTCGATATGCCTAACACATGGGATAGACGCAGAAAACAAAACTTTGATGATCTTCCAAAATCAATTGATAAAGATAATTACCCGCAATATTACTTGAGAAATTTTCATCACCAAACAGATGGTTATTTATCAGATTTTTCAGCTAGCATTTATGACCTACAAGTTGAGATACTTTTCAATGGTAGTGCTGACTCGATGAGGAGAAGAATAATTAAGCCAATAAAAGAAGGTCTTGAAGTTTTTAGAGATAGAAAGAAAAGTTCTATAAAAATACTTGATGTGGCTACAGGATCAGGAAGAACATTAAAACAATTAAGAGCCGCATTTCCTAAAGAAAAAATTACAGGAATTGATTTATCTGATTCATACTTAAAAGAGGCAAGTAGATATATTTCAGATTTAGATGGAGACTTAATTCAGTTAATAAAGGGTAATGCTGAGGAATTACCTTTTGAAAATGATAGTTTTCAATGCATTTCTTGTGTTTACTTATTTCATGAATTACCTAGAACAATTAGAGCTAAAGTATTAAATGAATTTTTTAGAGTTCTTGAACCTGGGGGGATATTAGTTTTAGCTGATTCAATTCAAATAAGTGATTCACCTGACTTTACATCCATAATGGAAAGCTTCTATAAATCTTTTCATGAGCCTTTTTATTGTGATTATATAAAAGAAGATATATATTCTAAAATTGAGGAGGTAGGGTTTAAAGATGTAAAATCAAATTCCTTTTTTATGACCAAAGTATGGTCTGCTGTAAAGTAAATAAAAACTACTATGACTTATTGGGATAAAGATACTATTCAGCTTGTTCAAAATCTAAATGACAAATTAAAAATTGATCATTGTAAATGGCATAAAGATAAAGGAAATAAATTTAAACGATCTGCAGAACTAATTTCGGCGGGATTATGCCAATTAATTATTTCTTGTAATGAGAAGGAAACTATTGAGTATATAGAAGAAAGTATTAAATGGTTAAAAGAAATTAATGTAGATCAACCTTGCCCTAGTAAAAATCACCTTTTTAAAGCCAACTGAAGCCTATTACCTTTACTACTCCATCTAATGTCATCAAAACATTTATTAATAATGTAAAGGCCACGTCCATTTACACTACTTATTTTTGGTAATTTGTAGTACCTTTTTTTTATTTCTAAACCATTACCTTGATCTTGAATTTGCCAAACGCACCAATTAGGAGTAATTATTCTTCTTACTCTAATATTTTTTTTAGGATCTAATTTATTTCCATGTTTTACTGCGTTAACTAAAGCTTCATGTAAACCAAGTTTTATAAGATAGCTTGATTGTGAATTTTTGATAGGTTCTAATAATAGATCGACAAATTCATTTAACTGTAATGATGATTCGAATTCGTAGTTTGACCAGTTATTCTTAGGTCTTTTAAAAAATTTTTTTAAAATATTTTTGCCCCGAAGTAAGGACATAATAATATTTTGATACTCTCTTAATCTTAACTTATTAAATACCTAAATTTAAAGAATATTATTATGTCTCTCTGCAATAGCAGGATGCTTTAGGATGGAGTCCATAAGTCTAACTCCTCTTAGTTGATTTATTAAAGGCATATGTCCATCAGGAGCATCCAATGACCAAAGAAAAGAACCAGGATATCTAGTCCATAAGCCCTCTTTTTTCCAACCTATTTTAGGCCACATTAATTCATATTTTTTCCCTACTGATTTTAATATCTTTGCTTGAATTGAGAATCCAAATCTACCAGTTGAATAAATAGTCCATAATCTATCTATTGTTTGTAGATCTTTACCTGACATATTCTTAACTTCACTATAGAAAACATATCCACGTTTCTCAGCTAATTTTCCAGCTAATTTCCTTAAGTAGGAACTTGTTAATCTATCTGCCTCTTCAAATTTTTGCTCAACCAACATCAATTGCAAATCCTTATAATTAATATCATTATCTGAATGTGTATTAAACCAATTGTTGAATTTAGAGTTTTCAAAGAATTCAGGCTTAAATTTTTTTAAAACTTGCAATATCCAACCAGCAGCCCAGTCATCTCCTTCATTATCAAAGATCTCAAAAAGTGAAGGGCCAAGATTAAAAATATTTTCGACTTCAGATTCTATTTGAGATAATGAATTTATTCTTTTTCTTTGATTGGAATCTACAAATTTTTTTATCAAGTCTAATGTAGCATTACTAAAGTTATCTTTTTCTTTGTTATTCATTTTAAAAAATCTATCAAAAAATAAAAACTATCCATGTATTTCAAAAGAAAAGAACTAGAGAAATTTAGAAGTTTTAAAGGACCACTTATAGATGTTAGGAGTCCAGATGAATATTATAAAGGACACATGCCTAATTCTATTAACATTCCACTATTTGATAATGATGAGAGATCAATAATTGGCACAATTTATAAAAAAGATGGAAGAAAAAAAGCAGTGATAGAGGGATTAAATTTTTTTGAAAAAAAAATGGAATTACTTCTTGATAATTTATTCATGAGTATTGACTCATATAAAACCGTTTCTAAAAAAAAT
Source organism: uncultured Synechococcaceae cyanobacterium (assembly GCA_902571355.1). GTDB lineage: Bacteria > Cyanobacteriota > Cyanobacteriia > PCC-6307 > Cyanobiaceae > Prochlorococcus_A. The sequence goes on from CACGBL010000020.1 coordinate 13,940, forward strand.
AATAATGAATTGTTTATCAGAATATATTGCTCTAGAGGAGGTATGCGTTCACAAAGTGTTGCTTGGTTACTGGAAAAATTTAAGTTAAATCTCGTTACACTAGATGGAGGATACAAAATGTATAGGAGATGGGTATTAAATAGTTTTACGAAAAAATTGAACATAGTAGTTATTGGAGGAAAAACAGGAACAGGGAAGACAAGGTTATTATCATTACTAGAAAAATATAAATATCAAACTATTGATCTTGAAGGATTTGCTTGTCATAGAGGAAGTACATTTGGAGGTTTAGGAATGAAAGAACAACCTTCAAATGAACAATTTGAAAATATGATTGCAGAAAAACTAAACTCTTTTAGGTGTTCTAATAATATTTTTGTAGAAGCTGAAAGTGCAAATATAGGTAAATGCAAAATCCCTCATGAATTCTTCAATCAGATGAAAAATTCTAGGAGAATTGAAATTTTAAGAAGCGAATCTAACAGGTTAGATGAGTTGATAGATACTTATAGTGTTTTTAAGAAAGAGGAACTCCAAGAATCTGTATTAAGGATAAAAAAAAGATTAGGACCGCAAAGAACAAAAATAGCTCTTGAATCAATTAATCGTGAGAAATGGGACTTAGTCTGCAAATCAGTTTTAGATTATTACGATAAGTGTTATGAATATGAAAAGGTTGGCAAAACAAATATAAAGATATTAGATTTAACCGATAAAAAATATGATGAAAGGATTCTAGAGTTAATAAAAAATGTTTTATGAAATAATTACAAACGAATGTGAAAAATTTCTCCTAAGATAAAAAATTATTAATCGAATATTATGACAGCAAATAAGACTGCAAAAATACAATTTTATGAAGGAACTGATGAACCAGTAGTGCCCGAAATAAGATTGACCAGGAGTAAGGACGGTACTACCGGCCAAGCATTATTTTTGTTCGAAAAACCTCAGGCATTATCTTCAATTACAGACGGTGAAATCACAGGTATGCGGATGATAGATTCCGAAGGTGAAATACTAACTAGGGAAGTTAAAGTAAAGTTTGTTGATGGCGAACCCATATTTTTAGAAGCAGTTTACATTTGGAAGAACACATCTGACTTTGATAGATTTATGAGATTTGCAAATAGTTATGCCAAATCAAATGGATTAGGATATTCTGAGAAGAAGTAGAATATTTTGAAAAATTGAGTAGCTCATTATATTTTAAGTTAGTAGTAATTTTAGTCACTTCGTTAATAGTATGGACTCTAAGAGATTTCCTTCTCTTAATAATTTGTTCTTTGGTAATTTCAAATATTGTATGTAATTTATGTAATCAAATACAAAAAGGTTTGAAAATTCCCCGACCACTTTCATTGTTTCTTGTCTTAACTTTTATATCAGTAATAGTATTTACTATTTTTATTCTTGTATTGCCTCCGTTCATAAAAGAATTCAATGAAATATTACTTGATATTCCAAATGGTTTATCAAAAATAAATATTTTGATTAATACAAATCTGAATAAATTTAATGTTTTATTATATGGTGAACAATCAGAAAATGTTATAGACATTTTCAGTCTTATAAATAATGTAGTAACTATTCCAGATGCCTCAACTATTGCAAAAGCTATTCAAGAAAGTTTTAAAAATTTAATAAATATAGCGGGGAATCTTGGTTCAGGTCTTTTGAAATTAATATTCGTATTAGCAGTGAGTTTAATGATTTCTATTGAACCAAAACAATATAAAGAAAATCTACTTCTATTAATTCCAAAAAATTATCGCAACAAATTTAGAAATATTCTGGAAAAATGCAATACAGCATTAGCAAATTGGACCTTTTCTATGGTCATAAGCTCATTATCAGTAGGTCTATTATCATTAATAGTTTTGTCTATATTAGATGTCAAATACGTTGTCTCAAATGCCTTAATAGCAATGGTTCTTAACATTATTCCAAATATAGGTCCAGTTATTAGTGGGATATTTCCAATCTCAATTGCACTACTAGATAATTTTTGGAAACCACTGGCCGTTTTAGGAGCATATGTAATTATTCAAAATATTGAAAGCTATATAATAATGCCATCTATTATGAAGAAAAAAGCAAACTTACTTCCTGGTGTTACATTAATATCACAATTTGGATTTACCTTCATTTTTGGTCCATTAGGCTTAATACTTTCTCTTCCATTAGCTGTAGTAATTCAGGTTTTAATCAAAGAATCATTAAAAGATATTTAAAAACTACTTTATTTTTTTATATAAATATGGGTAAGAAAAAAGTATAAAGAAAGCTAAGGGATGTTTACCAATAGCAAAATATAGTGAATTAAAAGTAAAATGATCAAATAAGATTCTTAACTCAGTAGAAAGATCTATTAAAACTAAAGAAAATAAAATTATCAAATAGTAATTCAATTTCATAAAATTAGAAGCCTAATCTCAGTCTTTAAGCAAAAAAGATGGAGCCAATAAAATACTTGAATAACTTCCAACTATGATTCCTAATGATAAGGCTAAGGAAAACCAAAATAGCGAGTAAGATCCAAACAAAATTATGCTTGATAAAGGGATTAGAGTTGTAATACTGGTAAACGTTGTTCTCCTAAATGATTCGTTTACTGATAATTGAATAGTTTCGTTATAGCCTTCTTTCTTTGATTTTAAATTTTCACGAATTCTATCAAAAATAACAACAGTATCATTTACAGAATAACCAGCGATAGTAAGCAAGGATACAGCAAATAAACTATTTACCTCGACAGATAATATAATTCCCAGCCAAGAGAATATACCAAAAACAATTAATAAATCATGGAATAATGCTAATAATGCAAATAATGCATATTTTTTATCAAATCTAATACTTATATATAAAGAAATTACAAATAAAGAAACTAACAATGAAGTAACACAATTAGTAAGTAATCTTTTCCCAAGCTTTGGACCTATTATTCTTGAATCCTTACTCTCATAATTTAAAGGTCCAATAATATTATCAAGATTACTAATAAGAATATTTGATTCTTCGATACTCAAATAAGGTGTTCTTATTGAAATCAATTTATAATTATTTTGGGATTGTAATTTAATGTTATTTAATAAGTTTTTATTTTTAGAGTTCTCTCTTAGATTTTCTAAAACCGAATCAGGAGAAAAATTAGAACATTCCTCCTTACAAATTCTCTCAATTCTTAGTTCATTTCCCCCAACGAAATCCATCCCTAAATTTATAGGTTTCTTATAAGAAGTATGAAAAGTAGAATATAAAATCCCTAAAAGACTCAACAAAATAAGAACAGTTGAAAACCAAATTATCTTTCTTTTATTTTTTATTAGTTCAAGATTGTATTTCATGGGAAATTTAAAATAAAAAATTTAATTTGAAAAATTATTCCTTGGCAGATAGAGATTTTTCTGTCTCAAAGATTGATATGTTGTAAAAAATCGCAAAATATTTTTAGAACAATTTAATGAGGTAAACAAGCTTATTAAGACTCCAATACCTAATGTTGCCGCAAAACCCTTAACAAAATTTGTTCCTAATAAAAACAATACAAAACAACTAAGAAGAGTTGTAATATGGCCATCAACTATAGATGAATTAGCTCTCTGAAAACCGCTATCAATAGATCTTGTAAGAGTATTACCATCAGATAATTCTTCTCTAATTCTCTCAAATATTAGAATATTTGCATCTACAGCCATACCAATACTAAGTATAAGCCCTGATATGCCAGGTAAAGTCAAAGTTACAGGAATTAGAGAATATATGGCCAAGTTAAAGAAACCATAAATTACTAGAGAAAGGACTGAAACAAAACCTAGAATTCTATAATTAAAAATCATAAAAATACCAACAAAAATTAACCCACTAATAGCTGCATAAAGACTTTTTAAAATATTTTTGTATCCCAATAGAGCCCCTATTGTGTTAGTTTCTACTATTTCAACTGGCAATGGCAATGAGCCTCCTTTAAGTTGAACTTCTAATTCTCTAGCATTTTCAGCACTAAAATTACCACTAATTGTTGCTGATCCACCTGTAATCCCAGTACTAGCAAACTGATTACCAACACTGGCTTCACTTATTGATTCACCATCTAAAATGATAGCCAATAGTTGATTAGTGCCAGCAATTGACTTTGTAATTTCTGCAAACTTTTCACCTCCTGAATTACTAAAAGTTAATAAAACTTCCCAATTACTATTTGTTTGTTCTTGTCTCCTTCCTGCATTAATAAGATCCTTGCCAGATAAATCTGTTTTAATAAATAAATTTGTAATTTCTTTATCAACATATTTTTTGATTTCAATTAACTTCCCATATAAATCATTATTAGTAGATGAGTAATTCAATTCTTGCTCTATATCATTAAGATCTTCTTGAATAACTTTTAAGTTATTATCATTTTGACTTTTTTCTGCAAAGGAATATTGTTCAATTAATTCTTTAATAGTCAATCTCTGTAGTTGCAGGGTTTTTAAATCTGTAGATGTACCTTCTTTTTGGGTTCTAAATTCTAATAAAGCAGTTTTACCTAATACCCTTGAAGCAACTAATGGATTTTGTTCACCAGGTAATTCTAAAATCAATTGATCTCCACCGAGAGTTTGCAAATTAGACTCAGAAACTCCTAAATTGTTAACGCGCTTATCTATTACCGAATTAACTGCTTCAAGTTCATCACTTGTTACCTTACCTTCCTCTTTAATAATTTGTAGTGTAAGTTGAGAACCCCCTTGTAAATCCAATCCCAACTGTAAGGGATAATTTATTAATAGATAAACAGATAAAGTAAGTAGAAATATAATAAAAAAAAGCCAACCTTGCCTTCTTTTCATTGTCTATATACTCCCACTAATTAAATCTTCAACTTTTTCAACTATTTGATGTGGTTGAATTATTGTCAAATTCTCAAGATTTCCATTATAAGGAGTTGGAATATCCTGACTAGATAATCTAATTGGTCGGGCATCAAGATCGTCAAAACACTCTTCTGTTATCAAGGCAATTAATTCTGCACCAATACCTCCAGTCTTCATACATTCTTCAACAATAACTACTTTATTTGTTTTTCTTATTGATTTTGAGATGGTTTCCATATCGAATGGTTTTAAACTTATTAAATCTATTAACTCAACATCTATTCCTTTTTTTTCTAATTCTTCAACAGCTTTAATGCAGTGATGTCTCATTCTTGAATAAGTCAATAAAGTAATATCTTTCCCTTCTTTTACAACGTCAGCCTGATCTAAAGCGCAAGTATAATCACCCTCAGGTAATTCTTCAGACAAATTGTATAGAAGAACATGTTCGAAAAATAGAACCGGATTATCATCTCTTATAGCTGCTTTCATTAAACCTTTAGCATTTGTGGGTGTACTACATGCAACAATTTTTATGCCAGGAACTGCATGAAAATATGCTTCAAGTCTTTGACTGTGCTCAGCACCAAGTTGACGACCAACTCCTCCAGGTCCGCGAACTACAGCTGGTATTTTATAATTTCCGCCACTTGTATATCTAAGCATACCCATATTATTTGATATCTGATTAAAAGCTAAAAGCAAAAAACCCATATTCATTCCTTCTACTATTGGTCTTAAGCCAGTCATTGCTGCACCCACAGCCATACCCGTAAAACTATTCTCTGCAATTGGAGTATCTAAGACTCTTAACTCTCCGTATTTTTCATATAAATCCTTAGTTACCTTATAAGATCCTCCATATTGACCAACATCTTCCCCCATAACGCAAACATTTACATCATTTGCCATTTCTTCATCAATTGCCTCTTTCAAAGCATTAAATAATAATGTTCCAGCCACAATTAATTACCTAATTAATCACATATATAATCCTACCACTTTGAATAATTCAACCTCCTTCAGCGAAGGTTATGAGTAGTAAAATTGATAAAATCATTCCAGGTGAGAGCAAAAGGACTAAAAGGCCTAAGTCATTTAAAGACATTAAAAGAAAGTATTTTTTTAATAATATTGGCAATTCAATTTTTCTTCAGAAAAAAACTGCGAATAAATACAATAAAAAGTCCTATACCTATAAAAGCAAAAGAGAAAGTTAGCAAAAATGATAATCCAATTATCAAGGTATTAATACTAGAAGAAATATTTTGGACTATTTCAGAAGAATTAGATGGTTTATGTACTGAAAAATAAATTGCAATTTTATTACTTAAAAAATAAAAAAATATAAATAATAAAAAACTTGTTAATGATCCTACAATAAAATTTAATGGTCCTTTTTCGGGAATGTTTTTTTCAATATTCTCAGTACTATTATCAGACACAATAAAGTTTTGTATAAAAAAATTTAAATGAATGTTATTCCCTTTTCAAGGAAAGTGCAAACCCAT
>CACGBL010000021.1:0-18295 GCA_902571355.1 uncultured Synechococcaceae cyanobacterium
TTCAGGAGATTACGATGGAGATGGGATTCATGAGGTTTACTGGAAAACAGCTGATGGCAGTGCATATCTAAGATCTTTAATGCATGCTGATGGAAATATAAGATATGCAAATTATCAAAGTGAAAGTCAGATGAAGGAATACTTAACTTCTAATGGAGATGAGTCTGTGATTAGTGATGTAATTTCTTAAATTTTTTGAACTTTTATTTTTAGAAAAGTTAGCTATATTTTAGCGAGTTAGAAAATTCCAATTTTGATAATATTAGCCAGAGATTTAATAATGTCTCAGTCTGAAATTGATGATATAAATATATGGGCTGGCGATGACCACACAATAAAATTATATATTTCTCCAGGTGGCGATAATTGGTCTATTTACAGTAGTGAGTTAGGTTACCAATTAAATACAACAACAATATCTCCCACTACAGCACAATTTTCAGCCATTAGAGAAACAATTTCTAAATTAAATCAATTTTTGGCGTTAGAAATTAAAGAAGTCAATTCATTAGCAGAGGCAGATGCACCAATATTAATTCATAATCTCGAGGACGGATATGCTGTCGGGGGGCAATGGAATCCTTCATACAATAATCCAGTACACATAACAATGACTGGTGATATTCCTTCATCAAATATGTCAGAAGAATCATGGAAAAAAGTTTTTATTCACGAGCTTGGTCATCTATTGGGATTAGAACATCCTTGGGATAATTCTGATGGGGATGCAGCATTCTCATCTCCTTCAGAAAGTTTTGGATCCCCAACTGTCATGGGGTGGCATGATGATTACAACGGCCAAGTAATGAAGTGGTATCAAGATGTTGATTTGCAAGCACTTAAAGAAATATGGAATCTCGAAAATATTGGCAAGCACACTACCGGGAACTCCTATTTTCTAAAAGGTATTAAAGATTTTGATGGTAACTTACATGCTAATTCTAGTAGTGTCTCTGATGAATTAAAAAGCTCCTATAAGTATCAAGGAAAATTAGATATCAATAATGACGGAGTATTGGATGCAATCTATACAAATAAAATTAGTGGTCGTTGGGCAGCAGGAAAGATAGATTCTGTTACTGGTCAAATAGATTACTCAGATTATGGACAAGGAGGTGGAACAAGAGTAGTTGGAATTTATGATGACCCATTAATTGCAGTAGGAAATTCAAATGGTGGATTTTTGAATGATGGAGTAACTCCAGCTCCTGCTCAATTTGGAGCAACGGGATCTGACCGTTATATGGTTGTAAATGGAGAAACTATTGATCGTTTAGCTCTTAATAGTCAGGTAAGATTTCAGAATGATTTACTTAATGATAATCTTTCTGTGAAAGCATCTGGTGATTATGACGGTGATGGTTTCCAGGAAGTTTATTGGAAGACAAATGATGGGGATGTTTATTTAAGGTCTTTAATGCATACAGATGGAAATATTAGATATGCGAATTACCAAAGTGAAGAGCAAATGAGTAATTATTTAACTAACAATGGATATGAATCTGTAATAAGCGATATTGCTTAAAAATAGATCTAGTAGTAAAGCTAGAGACTAATTAGTACTAATTAAAACTATTTATTAAAGTATAAAAAATTATCTCCCAGCATTTGAAGATAAATTAGTCTCCTTGCTTAAATAATGATAAAGAGCGGGTGCTTATTTCTTGTGGCTAGAAATGAACTAAATTAGGTCCAAAGTTAGCTACAAGAGTTAGCGACACTTAGCTACAAAAATAGCGATTAAACGCATTATTTAGCCTCAAAAAAGATTTTTTATAAAGTATTTATCAATTTGCTCTTTTATAGATGACTGTTATGAACTAAGATCTTAAGAGCGGGGCGTGGCGCAGCTTGGTAGCGCGGGTGCTTTGGGAGCATACAAAATACCAACTGAGAAGTATTGCAAAGACTAGAAATTGATAATTTATTAAAAACTATTTAGCTACAGTTAGCTACAGGTGTATTGGAGCGCGGGTGCTACCCAAGCACTAGGTCGCAGGTTCGAATCCTGTCGCCCAGACTCAATCAAATCCAATTCATACTTGCGAGTTTACCAACTTGTCTTTTTGATTGCATAGAAAATGACATTACTCTCTTTATGTCAATTTAATATCTATTCGAGATTTTAAAAAATTATAAATTTACAACATTTATTTTGATTGATAGTTGATCCAAATCAAAGATGATTAATTATTACCTTTTTGCAAATCTGATTATTAATTGTTTGATGACAAAAGTTTTTTATCGCTTACACATGAATTTTATGTTTATATATAGAAAACATTTTTTAAATGACCATAAAGATAGGCAATTATTATGTCGAATATTCAAATTACGATATTAATGATGATATCAAATCAGGAGAAGCTATAATTTCAACGGGAAGTTACTCAGATGAATATCATTTTATATCAGATGGAACATTATTTTTAGATGGAAGTTATTGGAGAATACCTGGAATTGCAGTTGGGGGGAATGGAAATGATAGTTATTACATCGAAAATCCTGAGTTTGCAGTAATTGCTGATGCATCATCATCAGGAAGTAATGGAGATTATTTAAGCATTTGGGCATATGCACAAAACATAACACATCTTTTTTCAGTCGAAGGAAGGCACGTTTTTGTGCAGACTTATTGGGGTGCTTCTGCATTAATTGTTGATGGGTTAAATTCTAGAGGAAGTATAGAAACTATTGATTTTTATGATCTTAGAGTTAATGGTTCGCCTAGCTCTATGCAGTCACTGGTTGAAACATATAAAACAAGTAATGATCAGACATTTGATAACCTGATTTATAATGGACTGTTTAGGCCTAATGTAATGGGTGTCAATTCTGCCGAAGAGCTTAGATCTATAATTGATGGCATTAATGAAATTTCAGAAAGTAAAGTTCTCAACTTAAATGTTGGGTCAGAATATAAACTTTCAGGGATAAGAGATTTTGATGGGACTCTACATGGTGGGGCTGATCCAAGCGTTAGAGACAACTACAAGTATCAAGGTTCTTTAGATATAAATGGTGATAGCAGAGTTGAAGCAATTTTCACAAACGCTGATAGCAAGAGATGGGCAACAATTAATATCAACCCCTTAACAAATACAACTAACTACGAAGAACATCAAACTTATGGTACGACAAGAATAGTTGGAATTTATATTGACCCTTTGGTGACTTCGGGTGATGTAGTTCAATTTAGTGATCACGATAGCCAATATCGATTTCAAAATGATTTAAAAATAGATAATCTTCTTGTAAAAGCAGCAGGAGATTATGATTCAGATGGGATACATGAAGTTTATTGGAAAACAGCTGATGGGACTGCATATTTAAGATCATTAATGCATGATGATGGAAATATTAGATATGCCAACTATCAAAGTAAAGATCAGATGAGTGAATATTTAACAGCTCAAGGAAACGCAGATGTTATTAACGATATTGTTTAGAAAATAGAGCTAGGAGTAGTGCTAGGAACTAATTAGCGCCATTTAAAACTATTTATTAAAGTATAAAAAATTATCTCCCAGCATTTGAAGACAAATTAGTCTCCTTGTTTAAATAATGATAAAGCGCGGGTGCTTGTGTCTTGTAGCTAGAAATGAACTAAATTAGGTCCAAAATTAGCTACAAGGGTTAGCAACACTTAGCTACAAAATAGCGATTAAACGCATTATTTAGCCTCAAAAAAAGATTTTTTATAAAGTATTTATCAATTTGCTCTTTTATAGATGACTGTTATGAACTAAGATCTTATGAGCGGGGCGTGGCGCAGCTTGGTAGCGCGGGTGCTTTGGGAGCACTAGGTCGCAGGTTCGAATCCTGTCGCCCCGATCAGTCATACCAACGGATTAGAAATAATATAGCTTGTCTCATTTTGCGAAAGGGGCGCTAGAGGGGGCGCTAGCAAACAGTTCATGCGGTCGTCACTTACTTATCTAGTGCCTTATAAACTTGCAATAACAAAAACAATTACTATTCCGACAACTAACCAAACCCACAAAGATATTGATTTTTTAGTTTGACCGATACTTTCATTTTCATATTCATCTTCATATTCATATTCCACTTCTTGGGTAGTTACCTTCTTTGTTGTTTTTGTGATAAGTTTTGGTTTTTTTGTAAAAGAATCTAGTTTTTCATATTCATCAATAGTTAATATTTGAACTCCTTGTTCTTCTGCTTGTTCAATTTTCTTTTCCCCTGGCAAATCTCCAATAACTAGATATGCAAGAAATTTCGTAACTCTTGATCTAACTTTTAAACCTTTTACAGTTGCTTCAGTTTCAAGTTTTTCTCTTTCTTCAAAATTGAAGCCAGTAAAACAAATCTCTGGTTTTCTTAGTTTTTCTTTTCTTTCTCTTTCTTCAGCTTCAGCTTTGTATATTTCTCGCCAAGCTTTATTATTTGAAAGTTTTAAAATTTCATCATCTGTTAGTTTCGTTTTTGATTTTAATATTCGGATAACATCTTGATCTGGCATATAAATAAATCCTAATTGCCCCTTATTTTAAATCGACTGTCAATCACTAACTAATAGAGGTGAAGAAGTAAGCGTTTCATAAAACTAAATTTTCTAAATCTTTTAACTCTTTATCTGAAGTTAAAATTACGTTTGTTGAGTTTGCAAGTGCTTCAGCAGATTTAGTAAATCCACTTTTAGCAACTACAACAGAATGGGTACCCTTCCAATGAATCATTCCTGCTGCAATCTCTTGAACTGCTTTATTTCCTACAGCTTTTGCAAAGCATTTACATTGAATACAAACTCTAAGGTTTTCGATAGAGGCGATCAAATCAACGCCTTGATCTCCAGTAGTTGAAGTCTCTTCAACTTCCCATCCAGCCTTTTCTAATATTTTTTTGCAATATTGTTCATACTCAATTCCATCCATCGAATCTATATCTTTATTACTTGCACCTTGAGAATCCACTTTGTCACACACTTCATCTATTTCATCTTCTATCCAATCTTCTAAGTCGATCCACTTTTTATCTACCCTTTCTAAAGTTGAAGGACGATCTATTTCTTCATATATAACCTCATCAATGAAATATCGAATACCAGTTACTTTTTTCTTCCCAAAATCATAATCCAACTCCCATCCTTTATCTTCTTCTACTCCATACTGATTTTTCTTCAAATATTTTTTTCTATCAATAGCTAAAGCATATTTATGTTTTTTTATTAGTTTTTTGCATTTTTTTTTAAATTTATCAAGCTCCTTTTTTTCTTTTTTCTTTTTTTCTTCTTTTTTTACTGCTGCTACTTTTGCATTTTTAATACGAAGTTTATTAGTACGAATTAGTGAATAAACAATTAAAAAAAAGAAAACTACAAAAACAGAAATTATCCCTGCTAAATCTCCTCTAGTACCTCTATATATTGTGTTCCCGTAAGAATCTTGAATTGTGACTTGTTTCATTAAAGACCGTAGCAACCTCTCTTGTCATAATCTTTATAAGCTCTTTCAAGCACTTCATCATAAATTTCTGGATTATAAGAGTATAGATTAGGATACTGATCACCATACTGAACATTATCTCTCCTTTTCTGTTCCTTCTGATTTTCAGTTCTCACTATCAATGAATAAATAGCTTCACATTCAACATAGTTGGTTGCATTAACAGCAGTAGGTAAAGCGAAAGCAGCTAGTAGTGGGAGTAGTAAGCGTTTCATTAGAAGTACCCTTGTCTTGCAGCACGTTTATTTAATTCTTCATAAGAGTAACCTTTGACATTCTGCAAATACCTTAATGCACATGCAGTTTTAGAAGTGTTATCTGGATATTTGTCTAAACAAACATTAATAGCCTCATCAGAATCTTTTAGAAATTTTTGATCTTTCGCTTTTGGAGAGAGGTTGTCTTTATAGTAAAGACCTCCAAAAAAAGCTAATAATACTATTCCGAAAAATATTTTTATTTGAACATTCTCACTCATTAAAAAAGGAGCTAATTGCCCCTTATTGTAGATCGACTGTCAATAAGTTTTAATTATGATAATTACAAGAAGGCACTAGGTTGTAACTAGGGGCGCTAAAGGGGGCGCTAAGCGGCGATCTTATACAAATTCATGCGATCGCAAGACATGATTATGAGACTTAAATACGTTCCAAGACAATAGATAAGCCTAGTTATAATCTACGTTCTTAAGTTTTTCTCATTTTTACATACAAGTGCTTTGGGAGCACTAGGTCGCAGGTTCGAATCCTGTCGCCCCGATCAGTTATTGCAGTAGGTTTGGGATATTCACTAATCGTCTTAATATAAGATTTGCCCCTCTAGTAGCCCCTCCTGAGCTATAGCATGATATTACTTGCACCTATTGGGCTACTTTTGCCCCTCTAGTCATATACTTTCTCCTGGTCTAATATCTCCCTCTTATAACCCTCAGCAAGCTCATCATTATATCTGCACTCTTCAATTATTTTTACTATCTCGGAGATAGCTATAGTTTTTCGATCTTGCATCTTAAAAACTTCTCTATATATATAGAAACGAATTTCGAATAAAAATCAAATATCTATCAGATCTGAAGATCCACCTTGTTCAAGAATTTCAACCACTTCTCTTGATAAAGAGCTTATTGCGATTTCTTTAAGAATGTAGCTGATACAAAAAATAAAGATTCAATATCTACAATTATTTGGTTATTTAATTTCTAACTTCTCCGCCTTCCTCAATATTTGATTCTTTAAAAAAACAAGCGCATCTAATTTTTCTTCTTTTTCTTCAATATTTACAAATTTCATTTCTGCAATTTCAATAATTGCTTTATTAACATTTTTAAGCTGTTTCTTAATAATTCTTTTTGGTTTTTTAATTGATTCCATTGGAATTATCATTTTCTTTATATTCCCTTTATTTTCTGAAAATGCAAGTCTCTCACTAAAAAATCTTCTAATTATTTAATTTGTAATTTGTTTTTATAGTTTTTATTATTGAATCTTGTGGTTCTTCACTTGGGAAACAATTAATAATTCTATATTTTCCGCCTTTCTTATCAGTTTCTACAACTGTAAATTCCACATACTTACCTATTCCATCTATTAAATCCTTCACTTCTGTATTAATTATCTCTTCATTTTCATTTTCAATAATACGAGATTTCCCACCGCAACTAATTAATGCATTTTCTTTAGTAACAAAAAAATCTTTATCATTACTGCATGAGGACAGAAAAGATAAAGAAAATACAATTAAAAGAAGTTTTTTCATAGTCAAAAGTTTTTATACATAATTAATTTATAAGGCAATTTTATTAAGTAGAAGTTAAACCATAATTCAATGTAAATTAATTATGAAATAATTAGATCAAATAATTTTGATTATATAAAATAAAATTGTTGGAACTTTCAATGGCTATTAAAGATCATAAAAGTTTGCAAGACTCAAGAATTCTTCTTGTAGAGGATGATAAGAGTATTAGGCTTACAGTCAGTGAAACCTTGAGCAGCGAAGGTTTTAGAGTATCAAGTTTCAAAGACGGTTTAAGTGCCTTAGATTTTTTTAATAATGATATTAAAAAAGATCTTGACCTAATAATTCTAGATTTAATGTTGCCAGGACTAAATGGATTAGAGTTATGTAGAAAAATAAGAAATGATGAAGACTATACACCCATACTAATTTTGAGTGCTAAAGATAATGAATCAGACAGGGTTCTTGGATTAGAGGTTGGTGCAGATGATTATTTAACAAAACCTTTTGGTTTAAATGAATTAATTGCTAGATCTAGAGCATTAATAAGAAGATCTAAACGTAATAAAAAATATATAGAAAAATCAAAAACTGTTCTCGAGTTTAATCATATAAAAATGTTTTTGGAAGAATGTAGGGTAACTTCTTTTGATAGAGAAATAACATTATCTCCAAAAGAATTTAAATTATTAGAGTTATTTATGAAAAATCCAAAAAGGGTATGGTCAAGAGATTTAATACTTGAAAAAATATGGGAAATTGACTTTATTGGTGATACTAAAACTGTAGATGTTCATGTTAGGTGGCTCAGAGAGAAATTAGAAGAAGATCCCTCAGCTCCAAAGTTTCTTAAAACTGTAAGAGGTTTTGGATATAAGTTTGGATGAAAATGAAAACACTACAAGAAGTATTATTTTTTTTACATCAGAAGTGGAAAATAAAAGTCAAGCATTTTTCTCAATCAAGAGAAAAAAAATTTGAAGTTGATAAAAATAAGTATAAAAAAACTATTGATTTCCCATTTGATAAAATTAGACCTCAAGAAGTGTTGTCTTGGTTAGATTATTCATCGCAAGGGTGGATAATCTTATCATCTGATTTAACAATAAAATTTATCAATCAGAAAGCTTTATCTCTTATTAGGGTTATCAAATATAAAGATGTTATTGGAAAAGCAATTAATGATATTAATGAGCTTGAAGTACTTAGTAATAAAATTCTATATTTAAGAAAAAAAGATTTCCCATTCAACCTTGATTTCACAATTGCGGGAGTACCCATTTCGGTAAATATTGTTAGAGGAAGGAAAAAGAATTATTTAATATTATTGGAAAGTAAATTATCAATTGAATCGATAAAAAAACGACAAAATCAATTAATTAATGATGTGTCTCATGAACTGAAAACTCCTCTTACATCGCTTATCTTAATTGGGGAAAGACTTGAATCAGTAGTATCAAAAAAGGATAGGTATCTTGTTAAAAGACTTAAGAAAGAGTCAAAAAGATTAAGAAAAATGGCCGAAGAGACTTTAGAGCTTTCTAAGCTAGAAAGTAGCGAAGATTTTAATAAAAACAAAAAAATATCTGTTTCAGATTTGATTATGGAATCTTGGCAAACACTAAAACCGCTTGCAGAAAAAAAGGATATAAAAATAAATTTATTTTCTCCAACAAAATATTATATATCTGGGGATATTGAAAATTTAAAAAGAGCATTTATAAATATTTTAGATAACGCTATTCGTTATTCCCCAACAAAAGAGGGCATACAAATTGAAATTTTTAAGAGAGCTAGCTCAGTTGTTATAAGAGTTAGAGATAGAGGTATTGGATTAGAAGAAAATGAATCAAATGACATTTTTTCTCGTTTTTATCGTGGGGATCCATCAAGGACTAAATTTAGGAAAAGTGGAAGTGGTTTAGGTCTTTCAATTACAAAAAAAATAATTAATAACAATAAAGGTTTTATAAAGGCATTTAATCATAAAGATGGTGGAGCGATTATTGAAACTATCTTTCCTTGTCTTAATACAGATTTATAGGATGGTAAGAATAAAAAGCAAATATAGAATTTTAAAGAGAGTTTAAACATCTCTTAAATTAAAAAAAAAATTGTCTATGTATTTTAGATTTTTTTGTAAAAAAGTTAAAAAAATTAATCTATTTTTATCCTCAAATATTTTTAAATCCAAACGAAAAAAGCTCTAATCAAGATTTAGTTTAAGAGAGGGTTAAGAACTAATTAATTAAAAGATAAACTTTTAATTAAAGAGTATTTGTGTTCAAATTAAGTGCTATAAATGTGTTGTCTTTCGTTAATTCATGAAATCAATGAACATAGCTAAGAAAGCTTTGGTCTTTACATCTGTAGTTGCCATTGCTGCTGGCACAAGTGTTTCGGCAAGAACAAGATTAAGTGGTGCTGGAGCATCATTCCCTGCCAAAATCTACACTCGATGGTTTTTTGATCTAGCAAAATCAGGTGGACCAAGAGTTAATTACCAAGCAGTTGGTTCTGGTTCTGGAAGAAAAGCATTTATTGATCAGACTGTTAACTTCGGTGCATCAGATGATCCAATGAAAGATAAAGATATTGCAAAAGTTACTAGAGGATTAGTACAGATACCTATGGTTGGAGGAACTATTGCATTTGGTTATAACTATGATTGCGATTTAAAACTTTCCCAAGAGAAAGCAGTACAAGTTGCTATGGGAATGATTAAAGATTGGAAAGAATTAGGTTGTAAACCAGGGAAATTGACTTGGACTCATCGTTCTGATGGATCAGGCACTACTAAGGCTTTCACAAACTCTATGGAAGCGTTTTCAAAAACCTGGACATTAGGCACAGGTAAGTCTGTAAAATGGCCGGCAGGTGTTGGTGCTAAAGGTAATTCTGGTGTCGCAGGTGTTATACAAAATACTCCTGGTGCAATTGGTTATGTTAACCAGTCTTACATAAAAGGTAATGTCAAAGCTGCTGCACTTCAGAATCTTTCAGGTGAGTTTCTAAAACCATCTGTAGAAGCAGGAGCTAAGGCTCTTAATGGTATTAATCTAGATGAAAATCTTGCTGGTAAAAATCCTAACCCAACTGCAAAAGGAGCATACCCTATAGCTTCATTAACATGGATACTTGCTTATGAAGAGGGTAATGGTAGAAACACTAAAGCTATCAAACAAGCCTTTAATACATTGTTAAGTGATGAGTATCAAGATAAAGCTCCATCACTTGGATTTGTCCCCTTAAAAGGAGATATTCTTGAGAAGTCAAGAGCTGCTGTAAAAAGAATCGGTAAATAAATCGAAAGACAATATTTAAAAGGAGGAATTTATTTCCTCCTTTTTTATGCAAACAAATGTTTTGACAAGCCTAATATTAAAGAAAAAAGAATAAGTATGTATGTTGGAACTATTTTAAAAAAAGACAATAGTGTGGAGATTAAAACTATAAAAATAGAGCTAATTAAAAAGTATTTTGATGAAAAACTATCTTCAATTAAATTAAATCCAGAAAAAATAACTGCTCCTGGAATTGTATTGATTACTCCTTCGATAAAGTAATTAATCGATTTAATTCTGTTTTTTATAAAGCCTTTTCCAAAAACAAAAATCAATAAAAAACTTGGTAAAAAAATTGCAAAAGTTGATATTAATGAATACTTTAAAGCTTCATTTATTCCTCCGACCGAAAACCCTGCTTTGTATCCAATAAAACTTGTAATTAATAAGACAGGACCAGGCGTTATTTGGCTAATCATTATTCCATCTATAAATTCATTATTTGTTAACCATCCTTGCGAGATAACATAATCATTCATAAGAGGAATGATTACTAATCCACCTCCAAAAATAAAAAGTCCCGATTTAAAGAAGAAAAAAAACAGATTAAGATAATCTACTAGAAACTTTAAGTTTATAGACTCTCTTAAAAAATTAAAAAACTTAGATATATCTAAAAAGACCGAGCTACTCAAAAATGAGGTTGTTGAAAATATAGATAAAGGGACCAAGCTATAAAAAATATCTTTGAATTTCTTTAAAAATATATTTATCAATCCTGCAATAGTAAGTATTGTAATTAGTGGAAATTGAATACTATTATATTTGGCAAATATAAGTAGAAATAATATTGAGATAGAGAATAATATTCGATCAAACTTTAATCTTTTTTTTAATAGAACTAATGAGAATGAAAAAATTATTCCTGCAATAATAGGCGGATTAAAATAAATTAAATCTGTTAAGAATTTTGATCCAGAACCAATTTGCCAAAAAAAACTAAGAGCTATTACCGAAATGAATCCTGGGATAATGAAACTTATACCGGATACCAATCCACCAAGATAACCATTGATTTTAAGACCTATATATATTGCCAATTGAGTAGATATTGGTCCTGGAAGTATTTGACATAATCCAATACCTTTTTCAAAAGATTGAGTTGATATGAATTTTTTATTATTTATTAGTTCATCTTCGAATAAGGAAATATGAGCATAGGGTCCTCCAAAACTTAAAATACCAATTTTTAAGAAAGTTTTTGCGAGTTCAATTAAGGATATTTTTGCCATTAAAATATTCTAATTCCCAAAAATTAGTCTTTATGGAGCTGATAGGCTTTGTTTGAACGAGGGTAATTTAAGACTGGAAATCCAAGATAAGAATATTAAAAGTGATGAAAAATAAAGACAATATTGAAGACCAACACTTGCATTTCTCCCAATCATAAATAATAAGCCAGAGAGTAATGTTCCAATTAGTCTTCCAGCAGCATTTGCCATGTAATAGAAGCCAACATTTAAACTGACTTTTTCATTATCAGAGTAGGCCAAAATCATATAAGAATGTGTAGAGGAATTCATTGCAAAAACAAATCCAAAAATAGTGAGTCCTAAAATTATTGCTATCGATGGAGAACTTTCTCTCCATAATGCGATTCCTATCAAAGATGGTATGACCATTAATACGGCACTCCAAAATTGGATAGCTTTACGATCTGGACTTTCTTTTTGTCCCCACATCTTTCTAATTGCTGGAGCAGAAGCCTGAACAATTCCATAACCTATTACCCAGGCCCCAAGAAATAATCCTATTTCCATGTAGTCCCAACCAAATGCCATATCAAGGAATACTGGAAGAGCTACAACAAACCAAACATCTCTTGCTCCAAAAAGAAAGAATCTTGCTGCTGAAAGAATATTTATGGCATCTGATTTTGAAAAAAGATCATTAAAAGCTGGTTTGGTCTTCATCTTACCAATTTCTCCAGGTAAAATTAATGTCAATAAAAAGGCTAAGCAAAGTCCATAACCCATAATTCCTACAGTATTATTGAATCCAAATAACTTATATAAAAGTCCACCCAAGAAGAACCCAACTCCCTTAAGGGCATTTTTAGATCCAGTTAAAATAGCAACCCATTTAAAAAGTTGTTTTTGGCCAGTATCATTGCCATTATTTGTTTCTGGAACAACTGTCTTAACAGCACTTTTAGCACTCATTTTGTTTAAATCTTTTGCTATCCCACTGACTGCTTGAGCAACCATAACGTATACGACACTAAATATTACTGGCCAATCCTCCTTAACTGGAATAAGCATAAAAAGAGCGATGATTTGAAGGATAGTCCCAATCCATAAAGTAAGCCTTAAACCATATTTTGCTCCTATCCAACCACCATATAAATTAGTAATTATTCCAAAAAACTCATAAAAAAGGAAAAGTAAAGCAATTTGTAGAGTTGTGTAACCTAGCTCATGAAAGTGACCAACAACTAATAATCTTAATGCGCCGTCAGTAAGCGTGAATGCCCAATAGTTTGCTGTTACAACACTATATTGTTGAATATTAGATAACTTCATAAAGACATAAATTAAATCTCTTTTTTGATTACATATTCAGTAAGATCTGCAAGTCTGCAGCTGTAA
Organism: uncultured Synechococcaceae cyanobacterium; assembly: GCA_902571355.1. Classification (GTDB taxonomy): domain Bacteria; phylum Cyanobacteriota; class Cyanobacteriia; order PCC-6307; family Cyanobiaceae; genus Prochlorococcus_A. Next base: position 13,135 of record CACGBL010000021.1, read on the forward strand.
CCCCACTCGTTGTCATACCAAGCGTATATCTTTAATAAATTTGAATTAACAACCATAGTTGATAAACTATCAACTATTGAACTTCTAGAGTCATTTACATAATCTGCAGAAACTAAAGGTCTTTCTTCGTAGCCAAGAATTCCTTTTAAATAAGTTTCTGAAGCTAACTTAAGTGCCAAATTTACTTGTTCAGTTGACACTTCTTTATTTAATTCAAAAACTGCATCAGTTAAAGAACCATTAAGTAGAGGAACTCTTACTGCATGCCCATTTAATTTTCCTTTTAATTCTGGGAAGATCTCAGCGATAGCTTTAGCAGATCCAGTAGTAGTAGGTATTAAACTTTGCATACATCCTCTTGCTCTCCTCAAATCACTTTTATAAAAATCTACAGGAACTTGAGTGTTGGTAACATCGTGAATAGTTGTAATAGCGCCGTGCTTAATTGAAAAATTTTCATTGATTACCTTTACTATCGGAGCTAAACAATTTGTAGTGCAAGATGCTGCAGTTACTAATTTATGTTTAGAAGGGTCATAAAGACTTTGATTTATACCGTAAACAATATTAAGTGATTCCTCTCCAGCTACAATCCCCTTTACTGGACAAGCTACTATTACTCTTTTCATCCCAAGAGAATCAAAATATGGATTAAGTTTGTCTGGCTTTTTATTCTTTCCTGTACATTCCAAAATAATATCTACAGAAGATTTTTCCCAAGGAACATCAAGATAATTTTTAAAAGATGTGTAGGCTAATTTCTTTTCCCCAATTATTATTTCTTCTTCTTTGACCTCTATATCTTTCCCCCATCTACCATGGACCGAATCGAATTCGAGTAAATGCGCAGCGGCATTCGAATCTCCTGCTATCTCATTAATGTGAGTTATTTCTATATCAGCTCTATCCCATAATGCTCTGAAAACTAATCTGCCAATTCTTCCAAAACCATTAATTCCAATTTTCATAACTTTGAAATTTTCTATATAAATCATACATCAAAATATTTTGATGTATCAAGATGTTTTGATTAATGAAATCTTTTTTATTTAAGCTATATTAAAGAATATTTTATTTCCTCATTAGTGTTAAAAGAGATTAGCAAAGTAAAAAAAGAAAATATATCTAAGTTGATGGTTTCATTTTCTGATCCTTTTAGGCTAGAAATAATTGACCTAATGATGGATGGAGAAGTTTGTGTATGCGACATTATGAAATTAACTAAGTTATCTCAATCAAGAATTTCATACCACATAAAAATTTTAAAGGAAGCTGGTCTTATCTCAGACAGACAAGAAGGTAGATGGGTCTACTACAGCCTAAATAAAGAATCTCTCTTTTTGATCAAGGAATGGATAACTTCTTTGACAGATTATTCTTCAAATAGAAAACGTTGCTGCGAATAAATTATATTTTAGATTTTATTAATTAACTTCTGATTCCCTGTCATAAGTCATTCCTAATTGTTCCATCCACTCAGCTTTAGTTTTGCAATTTTGTTTGTGATTAAAGATGTGAAAACCTTCAATAATAATCATTATGGATAGAAGCAAAACAGGAATAAAATATACAGGTGAAGAAATTACTTCTTTATATTTAATTTGAGCAATAAATTCCTTGTATTTAAACATCCCCACAATTTCTATTTAACAAATAATATTCACCTATGGTTAAGTAAAGTTAAAGAAAAAATCTTTTTAAAAAATTTAGTTGAAGGATGTTTAATTTAAAAAAATAAAACCTTTCTAAATGAACCTTTTAATAATATTATTTTTTCTATGTTGGATATTTGCTCTGATTTTTTCCGCTAAAGTTGGAAGATTTGGTGGCCCCTCCTAGAGCCCCTCCTGACTAATATCATTTAGTATCATGCAATAGCAGTTTGCAATACTCTGTCTCAAATACGCTATTATAACTACTATTTATTCAATCTATAACTTAAGTCTCAAGAATATATCAAAAATGCTTCCCAATGCTTTGGGAGCACTAGGTCGCAGGTTCGAATCCTGTCGCCCCGACTCTTAAAAACCAAGTCATACAAGTGAGTTTCCCAGACTCTCTTTTTTATTGCCAAGTATAAGAAAAAAAAGACTTAGCGATTATGTAGCAATTATTTGATATACCTTGCAAATTTTAAAAAATTCTAGATATTCAAAAAGTTGTGAATTTTTTTAGTTCAAAACTTTCTAATACAAAATTCAAATTTTAAATATAATTCTTTTTAATAATGGACAATTAAATTTTGACTACAATTGATGCTTCATTAATGAGAGGAAATTCAGCATTAGCGATAGGAGATCCAGGAAATATTGACTCATTATTTTTAGATGTTTCAAGTTTATCAATAACTAATTACCTAATTAGCAGTAATAGATATTATTTTGCGTTTAGTAGTGGTTCATTAAGTGGGTCATTTTATATTTATGGAAAAAATCTTCCTGATATTGGCTATTTATCATCACTAACATCTTTAAATAACATAAAAGGAGATGTTACTGGATTTGATTTTTTTATATTTAAAAATGGTAATTCTCTAGGAGGTTATAAAGTTTCTTCACTTGATATAAGTTTAAAAAATTTGCTAAATTTTGCTCCTTATGAATTGGAAGAAGCGATTTTAAAAAATAACGACGATATACTAGGTAGTTCAAATGCAGATATAATTTTTTCTCAATCAGGATCAGACCAAATTACTGGTTCTGGAGGAGATGACAAGATTGATGGTGGAGCAGGCAATGATAAAGCCATTTTTTCAGGGAACTTAGGCTCCTACAAGATTTCTGTAGATAATGTTACTTATACAGTAAAAGACCTAAGAAAAAATTCTCCAGATGGTACAGATAAAATTGAATATATTGAATATCTTGTATTTAATGATCAAACTATTACTCCATCTGAAGCTGTTAAAATAGATAGAAAAAGATATACAAATAATGGACTAACAAATGGAGAAAACTATCGATTAGAAAACATAAGAGACTTTAATGGCAATCTTCACGGAGGTGGTGATTATTCAAATTCTTTATATTCTTATAAATACCAAGGTAAATTCGATGTTAATAATGACGGTCTTTATGAACATGTTTTTACAAATAAAGAAAGTGGTCGTTGGGTTACCGGTTCTACTAATTCTTCTACAGGAGAAATAGATTATGAAGATCATGGTCCTGGAGGAACAACTAGAGTTGTAGGAATCTATATCGATCCACTTGTCACCTCAGGAGAAGTGGAACAATTTGGTCCACACGATAGTCAGCGTAGATTCCAGAATGATCTATTTATAGATAACTTGATTGCAAAAACTTCTGGCGATTATGACAATGATGGATTTCAGGAGGTCTATTGGAAGACATCTGATGGAACTGCTTACTTGAGAGCTTTAATGCATGCTGATGGAAATATTCAATATGCAAACTATCAATCTGAAGCTCAAATGAGTAATTATTTAGCTGGTCATGGATATCAATCTGTTATCAGCGATATTATTTAATGATAAATGTAGTGGCTATAGAGCACTAGGTTGCGAGTGAGCGAGATTTGAGCGAGCATTTGCAATATCTTGCGTTTTTATCGTTGCTATTTTCATCAAAAATATATTTAACAAATAAAGTGTTTTAATATATTGTTTTATCTAGAACTCCCATATGAAGTTATGAAATTATTTTCTAAGAAAATTAATTTCATAAATAAAAAAAGAATATGACGATAATTGAATCCAATGGAAATACAACTTTAAGTTTTGAAAATAATAAGTTTTCAGTCACTTATAAAAATAAAACTGTTGACCTTTGGTGGTATTTAATAGATAGAGACGTTGTTGGATGGGAGACTGAAACAAAATATTTTTGGGATCAGTATCCGGTCCCTTATGTAACTTTTTATGCAGAAGTTATTAATAATAAGGGAATTATCGTATGGGAAACAAGTATAAATTCTCAACCACAAATATACCAGGCAATGGAATTTTCAATAAATGATGGATGGGTTCACAGTAATATTTATGAAGAGCCATCTGGGAAGTATGGATCTTATTTATTTACAAGTTTTAAATATCCCGAAAATCAAAATATTGAAAAACACCCCAGTGGAAGTATTAATCCTTTCTATCATCCAAACGCTTTACCTGAATATACTAATATTGGAGGAGGCGGAGATGGAACTAATTTTTTAAGAGACTTTGATCAAGTTATTAATCCTGTTTCTCTATCTGAATTAATTGATAAAAAAATCGTTTCGCCCTCTGTAGATATAAATAGCTATTTAAGTATTGGTACTGAATATTTAATTGAGGATATAAAAGACTTTGATGGTAATTTACATGCGAGCGAGGAAACTTCTTCAGATGAATTAAAAAGTGCTTATAAATATCAGGGGCTTTTAGATGTAAATAAAGATGCAATAAATGAGGCAATTTTTACCAATAAAGTGTCGGGTCGCTGGGTTACTGCTTCTGTGAGATCATATACTGGAACAATTGACTTTTCTAAATATGGTAAAGGAGGAACAACAAGGGTTGTAGGAATTTACATTGACCCATTAGTAACTTCTGGTGATGTTGTCCAATTTAGTGATCATGATAGTCAATATAGATTTCAAAATGATTTAAAGATTGATAACCTACTCGTAAAAAATTCAGGTGATTATGATTCTGATGGAGTCCAAGAGGTCTACTGGAAAACAGTTGATGGCACTGCATATTTAAGATCGTTAATGCATGCAGATGGCAATATTAGATATGCAAATTATCAAAGTGAAGAGCAAATGAGTGAATACTTAACTGCAAATGGGAATGAATCTGTTATTAGCGATATAACTTAAGTAAGATGTGGTGTTTATATAGCACTAGGTCTGAGGCGGGCGACAAACGGGCGAGGAATTGTATAACTTTGTCTATTTATGTATATCTCTGGGTTATCTTTGAGACTCATAATTTATGAGTCATAGCGAATAATAAGCTATAGCCGCATTTGTTTCATGTGGGTACTGTCGCAAATTGCGTACTGGGTGCTTTGGGAGCACTAGGTCGCAGGTTCGAATCCTGTCGCCCCGACTCAATCAAAACCAATTCATACAAGAGAGTTTCCCAGACTCTCTTTTTTGTTGAAAGGTTTTAAGAAAAATGAGACTTAGCGATTAAATAGCGATTAACTGCTATACCTTG
>CACGBL010000022.1:0-18190 GCA_902571355.1 uncultured Synechococcaceae cyanobacterium
CTTCCATCTTTCATTTCAAAAGAAATTACTGGGCTGACCCATTACTCCAATTTCGGTCTCTCTAACAATCCTTTTTCACAGTGGGAAGAAGACTAGTTAACAACTTTCAAAAGTACCTAGCCAAAGGAACCAATCATCCTTTATATTTTCTTTATATTTAAGCAAAGTCTTTTTTTTATTTCTTCAGATGTATGGTCTTTACGACAAAGAAGGTATATTGAGATTTGTTGATTCAGACAAGGAAGCATGTATTGCATATGCCGAACTCTTCGAATTAGGATCTACAAATTATTGTCTAATGGATTTGGCTAATGATTCAAAAAAAGTAAAAGGTAATACTAATCTTGATCAGAGTCAGGGAGTGTACAACAATTAAATCCATCTCTACAAATCTTACCGTTGTCCATTGCCCAATTCAAAAGTGCTACCCTATTCTTAGAACCAGTTTTTGTAAACATATTACTTACATGATTATCAACAGTTCTTTTACTAATAGTTAGTTTTACCGCAATTTCTTGATTTGTAAGCCCATCAGCTACGAGATCAATGATTTCCATCTCTCTTGCTGAGAGACCCATCATATCAATGTTGTTTACTTCTTCGTCAACCATTTGCATTTAAACAGTTCCTTTTTTATATTAATTAAGTTTAGCAATCTCAGTACACTTGTTAACCAACTAGGAAACAAAAGCAATTGAAATCAAAACTTCAGCAAACTTTAGAAAAAAATTCTAAAGTAATAACGGCAGAGTTAATGCCGCCAAGAGGTGGAAGCCCCATAAGATCTCTTAAGATAGCACAACTTTTGAAAGATAAGGTACATGCTGTTAACATTACCGATGGAAGTAGAGCTGTAATGAGAATGTGTAGCTTGGCAATGTCCAAACTATTACTGGAAAATGGGATAGAACCAATAATGCAAATTGCTTGCAGAGATCGTAATAAAATTGCTTTACAATCAGACATTCTGGGAGCAAATGCTTTAGGAATTAGAAACATCTTATGCATTACCGGTGATTCAGTAAAAGCTGGGGATCAACAAGATGCCAAGGCCGTACATGAGTTTGAGTCTGTTAGATTGCTTAAACAAATTCAGGCTTTCAATAAAGGAATTGATCCTACTCTAGGAGAACTTTCCGATAAAAAAACATTTATTTTTGCAGGTGCTGCAGCTGATCCAAATTGCGGAAATAAAAGAAGTCTAGAAAATAGAATAAGAAAGAAAAAAGAGGCTGGAGCTGGATTCATACAAACTCAAATGGTTATGGAAAAAGAAAATTTGATAGAGTTTTGTGAAAAAATTAGTAAGCCACTTGAAATTCCTGTAATTGCAGGTGTATTCCTATTAAAATCATACAAAAACGCTCTCTTTATAAACAAATACGTTCCAGGTGCAAACATCCCTGAAAATATCTTAAATCGTCTTAAAGATGCCAAAGAGCCACTACAAGAAGGTATTAAAATTGCAGCTGAACAAGCTCATGATTTCATGAATATCGCAAATGGTGTGCATCTAATGGCCGTAAAAGCAGAGCATTTGATTCCAGAGATTATTGAAAAAGCTAATCTTAATCTGGAATATTAATCAAATCAGTACCTAATAATTCTGCCATAGCTTTCTGCTGAGGCGACGGCTCAGTCAAATCAGATCTTCTTGAATCTGCTATTAACCAATCTAAAGATGCATCTTGCAAATCAAAATGATCTCCATTTTTACCAACACAATATTTACCAAACACTAACTTATCCATAAGTCTTACACCTTTACCAATTTTAGAATAATCAAAGATAATTGAGTTATCTATAGTTGCGCCCTCGCAAATGCAACAACTTGGTCCAATCATGGAAGGGCCAATAATAGTTGCTCCATCTTCGATCCTAGTCATGCCTCCTATATAAACAGGCCCGGTAATATTGACCTTTTCCCAGTTAGCCGCTACATTCAATCCGGTAAAAACTCCTGGTTTTATTTCCTTGCCTGGTATTTGCACTTGCCTTACCTTACCTTGTAATACATTTCTAATAGCACTCCAATAATCAGGAACTTTTCCAATATCTACCCATTCAAAATCCATTGGTAACGCAAAAAATGGTAAATCCATTTCAACAAGTTTAGGGAAAAGATCAGCTCCAATATCAAATTTCTCTCCTGAAGGTATGTAATTAAAAATTTCAGGCTCGAAAAGATAAATTCCTGTATTTATAGAGTCACTTAAAGCTTGATCAACTGTTGGCTTTTCCTGAAAAGCCTTTATTCTACCATTTTCATCAGAAACTACGACACCGTAACTTGATACTTGATCTTTAGTTACCTTCTTTGTTATTAAGCTAGCAATAGCTCCTTTTTGCTTATGTTTTTTAACAGCTTGAGTTAAATCTAAATCAACTAAAGCATCACCACATAAAACAACAAAAGTTTCATCAAAGAAATTTTGAAAATCCTGAATTTTTTTTAATCCTCCCGCGGATCCTAAAGCATCACCTATTAATTCTCCATCTTCAATCCTTCCTTCAAAACTATAAGCAATTTCTACTCCAAATCTTTGCCCATCCCTAAAATAATTTTCAATTTCTTCAGCCAGATGAGAAACATTTACCATTATTTCCTTAAAATTATGTTCTCTTAAAAGTTCCAAGAGAAACTCCATAACAGGTTTTTGCAAAATCGGAATCATCGGTTTAGGAATAACGTGCGTAATAGGCTGAACACGTGTGCCTTTACCTGCCGCAAGTATCATTGCCTTCATAAATTCAAAACCATTTTTTAAATTATACGTTATTACTATGAAGCTTCTAAGCAGCTGAGGAAGAGGCATTACTTACCTCAAGATTTTCTATAGGCAATTGAGCTAAGCCACCATCAGGTATTATTCTTTTAATTTGAATTGGGCCATATAAGGAATTAATTTGTTTAATTTCAATTTTGTTTTGAGATGATAAAAATAACAAAGCCCAAAAAACTCCCAAACGGTCTTTATCTAAATCATTTTTTACAACTGTTTGCCATTTTTTGACTAAATATTCAAAATCTGTCCATTGTAATGCTTTTTCCCATCCATCAATAAATTTCCCTAATTCTTTAGTAGTTTCTGGAAGTTTCTCGCGATGCGCTAATGACTTTACTTGAGAAATTAAAGCCCTATCAGAATATTTTTTATTTCTTTTTCTCTTCATGAGCAGAAGATCTTGGGTTTCTATAACTTCTGCTATGGACTCTAACTGACTTACAAGTTCTCCCAATGTTGTTGTACGTTTAAGAATTGGTTGTGCAATTGATCTTCTCCTTAGATATTTTTCAGGATATTTGGGAATATCAAATTCTTTATCAATCCAATCTTGATCATCCAGATCAAATTCATCTTCAAAATCGGTAGAATTTTCTTTGAAAACATCAGCTTCCAAAACCTCAGCCTTAAGATTAACTAGTACGGAAGCCGCAAAAAATGCTTCGCTGGTCTCAGCTAAATCCTTCTGATATGAGATTTGACTATTTGAAGATTGATTAAAAGTATGTGAGTATTGCTCTAAAAAACTATCAATTACACTTATTACATCAATATCCCATGGATCAAGCTCACCTTTACCTGCGGCGTCTTGAAGGAACTTAATCAACAATCTAGGGCCTAATTGTTGCCTATCAATGGGATTGTAATAAGATATTTTGAGATAGATAAAATCTACTCACAAGATATCTTTTAATTTATTTAATGCCAAACAATATTGATTTAATTTAAAAAATTATATTGTTGGAGCTTTTAGGATGTCATTTGTTTTATTTCCTGAAAAAATATTTGTTTTCACAGCACCTTTAACTGCAGTTAAATCTCGATCGACCAAATTATTGATTGATGCAATGTAACTTTCAGTAATTAATCTTGGGTATAAACCTATTCCAATAATCGGTAAAAGTAAACAGGCAATAATATAAACTTCCCTTGGCTCTGCATCTATAAGTTTTCGTTCTTCAATTAATTTAGGATTTTCTTTACCAAAGAAAATTTCTCTTAACATTGAAAGTAGATAAATAGGAGTAAGTATTACACCGATAGCTGCTAAAGAGGCCATCACTACCCTAAACGATAGTGTATACACTTCATCAGTAACAAATCCTGTGAATACCATCAATTCGGAAACAAATCCACTCATACCAGGTAAAGCCAGGGAGGCCAGGGAGCAAGCAGTCCATAGTGCAAACATGATTCTCATTTTTTGTCCTACACCACTCATTTCATCAAGTTTAAGAGTCTTTGTTCTGTCATAGGTAGCACCAACAAGAAAAAATAAACTTGCACCGATTAATCCATGACTAACCATTTGAAGCATAGCTCCGCTTGTTCCAAGGCTACTAAAACTCCCTATTCCAATAAGAACGAAACCCATATGACTTATCGAACTGTATGCGATTTTTCTTTTAAGATTTCTTTGAGCAAAAGAAGTTAATGCAGCATAAATTATATTGACTACCCCTAGAACTATTAATAATGGGGCAAATTGAGCATGAGCAACAGGTAATAATTGTGCATTAAATCTTAAAAGAGCATATCCTCCCATCTTTAATAAAATTCCTGCTAGAAGCATATGAACTGGAGCTGTAGCCTCTCCATGAGCATCTGGGAGCCAAGTATGAAGGGGTACTATTGGAAGTTTCACACCAAATGCAATTAAAAGCCCTACATAACATAATATTTGGAATTGTTGACTAAAATCTTGAGCTGCCAAGTGAGAAAACTCAAAGTTTGGAATTTCTGTACCATAGAAACCCATTGCTAACGCTGCAATGAGAATAAAGATAGAACTGCCAGCGGTGTAAATAATGAATTTTGTTGCTGCATATTGTCGATTTTTGCCACCCCATATAGCCAGTAATAAATAAACGGGAATTAACTCAAGTTCCCAAGTTAGAAAAAATAAAAGCATATCTTGTACTGCAAACACAGCGATTTGTCCACCATCCATAACCAATATCAAAAAGAAAAATAACTTTGGTTTGAACTTGACTGGCCATGCAGCAAGAACTGCTAAAGCAGTTATAAAACTAGTCAATAATATTAAAGGCATAGACATGCCATCAGCGCCAACAGACCAAGTAAGACCTAGATCAGGGAGCCAACTAATATTTTCTTTTAGTTGAACATTCTCATTACTAATATCAAAGCCATTTATGTATGAACCTACAGTTATTAAAAAAGTAATTAATGCAATAGACAATGCAAACCATCTCACCTCTTTGCCATCCCCTTTATCTGGAAAAAAAGGTATCACAAATGCACTACCAATTGGGAATAAAATTGAAGCAGATAACCAAGGAAAATTAGATAATCCAGCTCCCAAAGTTCCCAACATTTGTGTCGCAAAATGTGTATAAAAATAAGTACTCAATTTAATAAGAAATTTATCTTAAATAAAGTCTAGAAATTTTCTGTATTTTTTCACCCCAATGGACAGTGAAGACACACAATTGTAATTAAGAAAGTTGAGGAGATTGAAAACCAAATATAGCAACTAGTAAAATTACACCTCCAAAAACAATAAGCGCATAAAATTGAGCCCTACCAGTCTCAAAATATTTTAAACCTTCTCCACTACCTAAAGTTACAAGTCCGGTAAGATTTACAACGCCATCAACAACCTTAGAATCAACCTCTAAAACTTCTTTAGCAAGTTTTCTACTACCCTTAACAAAAAGTTTTTCATTAATATCATCTAGGTACCATTTATTGGATAAAAATCTATTGATGCTAGGAAACTTTTCGGCAAATAAAACTGATAAATTAATTTTTTTCACAAAATATGCCTGATAAGCAATAAGGATTCCGGCTGATGCAATAAGTATTGAAGCAAGTGCTAAAGGCAAAAATTCTTTTAATTCAAAGGCTTTTGCAGCAGTCTCTGCTTCTTCAGGATCTAGTAAATTTGCAATTTTGCTATCCCATGGAAGTCCCATAAAACCAATTATTACAGAAGGTACAGCTAGAAATACCAAGGGAAATGTCATTGACCACGGTGACTCATGAATAGAGCCATGTTCTTCATGTTCTTCTTCATTTTCATCATCTAGGTTTGTTTTGGAGGCTATTAGAAGCTGTTTTTGCAATTCTTTATTCTCCCCTCTGAAATCTCCTTCAAATGTCAAGAAATAAAGCCTAAACATATAAAAAGCAGTCATACCTGCTGTTAGAAGTCCTACAAACCAAAAAGCTGGAAATGATATAAAAGCATTTCCGAGTATCTCGTCTTTACTCCAAAATCCTGCCAATGGGGGTATTCCACTAATTGCTACACAACCTATTAGAAATGTTGTTGATGTATATGGCATTTTTTTTCTTAAACCGCCCATTAATCTCATATCTTGAGCTAATACAGGCTGATGGCCAACTACTTCTTCCATAGCATGTATTACTGAACCAGATCCCAAAAATAGCATTGCTTTAAAGCAAGCATGAGTTACTAAATGAAAAATTCCTGCAACTGGTGCTCCACAACCCATTGCGAGCATCATATACCCAAGCTGAGAAACTGTGCTATATGCTAAACCTTTCTTTAAATCCATTTGGGTCAAAGCTATAGAGGCTCCTAAAAAACAAGTAATGGTACCAACTAAAGCAATAATGAACTGAATAGAGGGGAATATTGAATACAAAGGTTGAAGTCTTGCTACAAGAAAGATTCCTGCTGCAACCATTGTTGCAGCATGGATAAGTGCAGAAATTGGTGTAGGACCTTCCATTGCGTCAGGTAACCACACATGAAGAGGAAACTGAGCGGATTTAGCCATTGGCCCTAGAAAAACTAAAAAACAAAGTAATAAAGCAGCCCAAATGGGTATTGAATGGTCAGATATCGATTGAGAAATTCCAGTAGCTATTTCATTAAAATCAAAACTATTTGTTGCCCAAAATAGGCCAAGAATTCCTAGTAATAAACCAAAATCTCCCACTCTATTAACAACAAATGCTTTTTGTGCAGCGTGTGCAGCGCCATCCCTGTCATACCAAAAAACCAACTAATAAATAAGAACACATCCCAACTAATTCCCAAAAAACATAAATTTCTAATAAATTCGGACTAACTATTAATCCCATCATTGAACTACTAAATAATGCTAAATATGTAAAAAATCTGACATAACCTTTGTCATGCGCCATGTAACCATGAGAGTAAATCATTACCAGCAAAGTTATTGTAGTTACTAACGCAAGCATTACACTCCCCAAAGGATCAAGGACAAATCCCATTGGAATTGTGAAATCCCCTGCATTGGCCCATACAAATAATTTTTCTACAGATTGATAACCATTAACTTGTTCAAATAAAGCTTTATAACTAATTACCGCAGAAATCCCAACGAAAGAAATCAGACCTACAGAAACAATTTCTCTTGAATTATTAATTTTCTTGTTAATGCTTATTAGTCCTAAGCCAGAAAGCACTGCTCCAATAAGAGGGAAAACGGGAATTAACCAGGCAATTTCTGAAGCTTGTGGCATTTTTTAAAGAACTTATATCTTGATTTTAAACTGTCAATTGAAAAATTCAGACAAAAATGATGAATTAAATGTTTTAACAGCAATATTTATATATTGATGAGACCACCAAAGTACGCCTATTGCTATTAATATGCCAACTTGAGATAACCTAAAAAATTCTTTAATCTTAAATTCTTGCCTCCCCTCAAGTATCGCCAAGAAAGGGATTATGGAAGTATTTTTTTTAAAATTTTCAAATTCTTCTCCAAATCTAGTTGCTAATCTCTTGTCGCCATGCCAGATTGCAAAAAGGTGATGCAAAACTAAGCCAATAGAAGTTACTAATGTGAATGATGTACCAATCCATAAAGTATGAGCAAAACACCAAATTATCTGACCAAATGCTTGTGGATGTCTTGTGATTCGCATTATTCCAGTTCCATAGATTCGTACTTTAGGTTTTAAAACGGAAGGAATTTCTAGCAAATTGTAAGTAGCGGGATATAAAAATAAAAAACTTATTGCAGTTAAGAACCAAACGACCATGAAAACAAAATTATTACCCTGTAAATTCCATAATCTGATTCCGTCATATCTATGAGCTAAAAAATAACTAATCAAGATAATTGCAGATGGCAAACTTAAAAAAACAAAACATAACCGCCATAATCTTGGTCCCATAATAGATTCTGCTTTGATTCTTAAAGCAGCTCCCCCACTATGAATGACCGCAAAAATCAAAATCAAAATTAAAATGATTAGCGAAGTTTTATGAGTCTCCATATATTTAAATTGTTCAAATAATTTTTGTTCTTAACAAGAATGCTCCTAAGCATTAGAATTATAAGAAATTGTAGGCATAATAGATGCCAGAATTACCATTTACACTCGACCAATTAAGAATATTAAAAGCTATAGCAGCTCAAGGAAGTTTTAAAAAAGCTGCAGATATTTTATATGTAACCCAACCTGCCGTAAGTTTACAAATACAAAATTTAGAAAAACAACTTGAAATCACAATTTTCGACAGAGGTGGTAGGAAGGCTCTATTGACTGAAGCAGGGAGACTATTACTGGAATATTGTGAACGAATTTTGAATCAATGCGACGAAGCTTGCAAAGCTATTGAAGATTTAAATAGCCTAAAAGGTGGAACTCTTGTCATTGGAGCGAGCCAAACAACTGGCACCTATTTAATGCCGAGAATGATAGGACTATTTAGACAAAAATACCCTGATGTATCCGTTCAACTTCAAGTTCATAGTACGAGAAGAACTGGTTGGAGTGTGGCTAATGGACAAATTGATTTAGCCATTATTGGCGGACAATTACCTGGAGATTTGGAAAATTTGCTACAAGTAATTCCATATGCCACTGATGAATTGGCATTAGTTTTACCATCTAAACATCCACTTTCGACCAAAAAAGAGCTTCTAAAAGAAGACTTGTACAAATTAAATTTTGTAACATTAGACTCACAATCTACAACAAGAAAAGTTGTTGACAAACTTCTCCAAGATTCTGGGCTTGATATTCAAAGATTAAAAATTGAGATGGAACTTAACTCTCTTGAAGCAATTAAGAATGCAGTTCAATCAGGTTTAGGAGCTTCCTTTTTGCCTGTTGTTTCTATTGAAAGAGAATTATCGGCTGGAACAATCCACAAAGCATTCGTTGCTGATTTAGAGGTAAAAAGAGAACTTAAATTAATTACTAATCCGTCAAGATATACATCTAGAGCATCAGAAGTATTTAAGAAAAACATTCTCCCACAATTTGCTAGTTTAGAAAGCCCTTTGAGGCTTATATAATTTCGATCAAAACTGAATTGCTTCTCTGTTAATACCTACCCCGCCATCTTCAGCTTGTGCATCACCTTTTATTATAAATTTATTTTCATTTACATCAGTCTGATAAACGCACTTAACTAATGGCTTATCTCTTATAGAACCAATATAAGCAAAAGTATTCATCCTTTGCTTACATTCTCTTACATCTTCATTACTAATTGCGCCCTCTTTTTGTAGCACTGTCCAATTCTCTCTTCTAATAACACACCCTGGCTGAAGAGCTGGTTGCGTTACAAAACTGGTAGATGGATTCAGAGTCGTATACATTTCAACATCAATTACAAAAGCACTAGCTCCCCATTGTCTGCAAAATTCAGGATCTGGAACAGCCATATCTAATTGTTGTTGACTTGCTATATTTCCCTGACCCCCATCAGTTGTACTGGTAATAGCGCTCCCGATACCAACTCCTAAAATTAATACTCCAGCAAGTACGGCAATGGTTCCTGTACTAAAGTTGATCTTTTGTTCAGAAGAAGCAGGCAATCTATTGCTTCTTTGACCATACGGATCCCTGTCATTTGGATTTGGTGGATAATAACTTCTATTTGAGCCTCTTCTTGGCCTTCTATTTGAGGATGATCTATTCACAGCACTTCATTTGTCTTTGGTAAACCCATTGAATAATTCATTACTCTACAATCAGGGTTATAGCTAAGCTGACCATTTTGAAGCAAAAACTTAATCAAACCTTCAATTTCTGATCCTATTTTTCGAAGTTCATAATCATCTAAATCCTTTCCTGCTCTCTCTTTAATTAATTCATTGAATTTTTCATTTATCTTGTTCAGAGAATCTTCATTCCAAATAAATTCGTTATCGGGATCTAAATCAAGAGTTAGTCTATTGGGATGAAACCTTAATTCCTCGTCTACCACTTCGGCAGTAAAAATTCTTACATGTCTAGTAGTCGATTTTAAAAGCATTTTTTCCATAATTTTGCGAAATAATCAACGAAAAAAACTATTATGTTCTAACTTTAATGTAGCTTATTAATAAGTGTTAATCTATTTTTTGATTTAATAATGCGTATTGTAATTGCTGGTGCTGGTTTAGCAGGTTTATCCTGTGCTAAATATTTAGTTGATAATGGACACATCCCGATTGTACTCGAAGCTAGAGATGTTTTAGGTGGGAAAGTTGCCGCATGGAAAGACGAAGATGGAGATTGGTATGAAACTGGGTTGCATATATTTTTTGGAGCCTACCCTAATATGTTGCAACTTTTTAAGGAATTAGATATTGAAGATAGACTCCAATGGAAAAGTCATTCAATGATTTTTAATCAGCCATCAGAGCCTGGAACTTATAGTAGATTCGACTTTCCTGATATACCTGCTCCCGTTAATGGAGTTTCGGCAATACTAAGCAATAATGATATGCTTTCATGGAATGAAAAGATTCTATTTGGATTAGGTTTAGTACCTGCAATGTTGAGGGGCCAAAAATACTTAGATAAATGTGATGCAAAGTCATGGACAGATTGGCTTAAAGAGCACAATATACCGGAAAGAGTTAATGATGAAGTTTTTATAGCAATGAGTAAAGCTCTTAATTTCATTGGGCCGGATGAAATATCTTCCACAGTTTTATTAACAGCATTAAACAGATTTTTACAAGAAAAAAATGGTTCTAAAATGGCATTCCTTGACGGAGCACCTCCAGAAAGACTTTGCCAGCCAATGGTTGATTATATAACTGCTCGTGGTGGTGAAGTTCATATGAATAGTCCATTAAGGCAAATCAACCTTAATGAGGACAGCACTGTTAAAAGTTTTACTGTTGCCTCTTTGGATAAAAACGAAAAGAAAGAGCTAACGGCTGATGCTTATGTAAGTGCAATGCCTGTTGATCTCTTTAAATTAATGATCCCTAAACAGTGGAAAGGGTTAGATGCTTTTTCTAAATTAGATGGTTTAAATGGTGTGCCAGTTATTAATATTCATTTATGGTTTGACAAAAAATTAACCGATATCGACCATCTACTATTTAGCAGATCACCACTTCTCAGTGTTTACGCAGATATGAGTATTACATGTAAAGAATACGAAGATCCAAATAGATCAATGCTTGAATTAGTTTTCGCACCAGCAAAAGATTGGATTAATAGAAGCGATCAAGACATCGTTGATGCAACTATGGAAGAGTTGAAGAAATTATTCCCAACACACTTCATGGGTGATGATAAGACAAAATTAAGAAAATATAAAGTAGTTAAAACTCCAAGATCTGTATATAAGGCAGTTCCTGGATGTCAGCAGTTCAGACCTAGTCAAAAATCACCCATAAAAAACTTTTTCTTAGCTGGTGATTATACAATGCAAAAATACTTAGCATCTATGGAAGGTGCTGTTTTAAGTGGTAAATTATGCGCAGAATCAATAAATAATGAATATACCAAAACCCCTCAAAATGTTTCTTCATAACGTTTACAAACCTTAAATTTAGCTAAAACTTTTTGAAAAATTCAATTTCTCAACTTGATAAAGCATACGAGATATGCCGAAAAGAAACTCAACAATGGGCTAAAACCTTTTACTTGGGAACTCTTCTATTACCTCAAGAAAAGAGAAAAGCTATTTGGGCTATATATGTATGGTGTAGAAGAACAGATGAAATAATGGACAGCATAGAAGCCTCAACTAAATCGCAAGATGAGCTTTCAGATAATCTAGATGAATGGGAAGAAAATACTAAAAATGTATTCAAAGGAAATATTAAATCTGAATTAGACTCAGTTCTATTAGACACGATCGAGAAATATCCACAAAATATTCAACCTTATCTGGACATGATAGATGGCCAGAGAATGGATCTGAATAAATTTAGATACAAAGATTTTGACGAATTAAAACTCTATTGTTATAGAGTCGCAGGGACTGTAGGATTAATGACTCAAAATGTGATGGGGATTGATAGCGCTTATACATCAGCCCCATGGAGTGCTATGCCTGACCCCTCCGAAGCAGCTATCGCTCTTGGAATTGCAAATCAATTAACAAATATCTTGCGGGATGTAGGAGAAGATAGACAGAGAGGAAGAATTTATATCCCACAAGCGGATATTGAAAAATTTAATTATTCTGAGGAAGAACTTTTTCAAGGAAAAATAAACAAGCAGTGGAAATCACTAATGAACTTTCAATTAACAAGGGCACGCGAATGGTTCAAAAAGTCTGAAGATGGTATTAAGTGGCTATCTTCAGACGCAAGATGGCCTGTATGGACATCTTTACGTCTTTACAGAGGAATATTAGATTCTATTGAAAGACTAGATTATGATGTTTTTAACAATAGAGCTTTTGTAAAAAATTCAGTCAAAGCTCTTGAAATCCCAATATCTTTTTTGATTTCCCGAATTAAATAACTAAGCAGGCGTCTTCTGATTAGCCAACAAATCTTTTAATTTGGATAATTCTCCAGCCCATCTTGGGTCGGGAGCTTCCAAGTTAGGAGCATCACTATGAACAATTTTCTTAAAGTCTTTCTTCTGCTTATTCTTATTTAATTTTCCACTATTTCTTTTGTTTGAAGCAGAATCTTTCTTTTCTGATAGTTCTACTCTTAATTTAGAACCATTAAATTCAAACCCGTTTAACTTTTGAATTAATAAATTCGCATTATCTTCATTATTTGTTATCGCAAAACCAAAACCCCTGCATTCCTTAGTTTCCTTATCTAGAACTGCTTTAAATCTAATCGAATCAGAAACTGACTTTAAAAGTGTATCAAACTCTTTTGGATTGAATCCTTGTGGTAAATTGCCAATGTAAATGCGAATGCTCATAAATTTTTAAAAATGATTTTGAAGTCTGTACTTCTAAACAAAACTAAGCTATGTGTATTTAATCACATTTTGGCGCATTTTGTTCAATCCATAGCTTTGCTTTATAAATAGCTTCATCAAAATTATTCAATCTCTTATACGCAAGTTCCTTAGAAAGATAATGTAAAAGCTCTCCCAATAGTGGCCCATCCTTTATTTTGAAATTTTTTTTGATTACATCACCATTAATTAAGTTTGCAGGATGAAATAATTTGTCATCATTATCACGCCATCTATTAAGCCAATCTAATCGTAAGTTTTGAGGTAAATAAAAAATAAAAGATGGAAGAAACATCTCTAATTCTCTATGTAATGCAAATCTATCTGATTCAGTAAATTGAGCGATATTTTTTTTCTCCAACAAAAAGTGCCATTTTCGAAATAACTTAGTTTTTTCAATTTCAGCTTTACTAAATTTAAGTTTCTCTAAAGATACAACATCTAAAATTTGGGCAATAAAAAATGATGGTAAAAATTTTTCTTTTTCATTCTCATTCAGTTGTGCATAATTAATTTTCTCTAAATCCAAAAAAAAAGAATCTTCAGATAAATTATCAGTACCAAATATATTTAATTTTTTTATCAACAATACTGCATCAAGAGCATTTGCTCCATTTACTATTCTCTGTATTTCATAATTAATCCTCTCATTAGCAACAAGAAATAGTTTCCCTTTATTTTTTTTTATAAAATCAACTAATCTTAAATCAATTTTAAAATTCAATTCTGAAACAAATCGAAAGCATCTTAAAATTCGTAAAGGATCATTTAATAAGTTGTTTTCAGAATGAGTTCTAAGCAAAGAAATCTCAAGATCTTTAAGACCATTTAATGGATCAAACAAACTCTTCTTATCAAATAAAAAAGCAATTGAATTGACCGAAAAATCTCTAGAACATAAATCTCCCTCTATGGAAGATGAAACTTGATTAGCAATATCAATATAAATATTATTAAGAATAATTCTTACTACTTCTCTTTTTTTATCTAAAATTATAAATTTTGATCCAATATTATCTGCAATCTTTTTACCAATTTCAATTGCATTTAAAGGTACCACAATATCAACATCTAACTTTTCAGTTTTTCTTCCCAAAATAATATCTCTTATATAACCACCAACCAAATATGATCCTTTAGGTAAAAAACCTAAGATTAAATCTAAATTATGAAATTTTATACTTGTTTCTAATTCATCAATTATTAGTGTATGATCTGTGTGAGAGCTATTTTTCATATTATTTATTATGTGCATTTGCATCAACTGTAAATGGGTTGATAGATGTATCACATATCATGATGTTGAGAATAATCATGGTGTTGATCATATTTGTGATCTACCTGATTTTAAAGCAAAAAAACCATTCATTCATGTCAATATAGTTAAAGATAATAATGGTGATTATAAAACTGATTGGGATGTTCAATCTTGTGAAAGTTTTGAAAATGAATTTGGTAAATGGTCTAAGTGTAATCCAGGCATGGAATTACCTGTTTAAAGGTAATAGATGACAAATAAACTCAATCACGGAGAAAATAACTCTACATTAGTGATTCATAGCACAGATAACTCTTTTGGCTTTGGGTTTAGAAAAAACAATACCATTGAATCTGATGAATTATTTATCAAAACATTTGAGAATGACCTTTGCAACAACTTAATTAATGATCTTAACAAATTCATTTCCAAAGAAAATTTACAAAAAATAAATAAGTTATCTGTCAGCATAGGGCCAGCAAACTTTAATGCTTCACGACTGATTGTGGTTTTAGCAAGAACTATCTCACAACAAATAAATTGTCCTCTAGACAGTTTTAGTGCATTTGAAATAATGGCAAAAAGAATTGCTTTAAAAAATAATATCTTTACAAACAAAAAAACATTCTGGATTTACAAAAAATTAAAACGCAAGGGTTTTATTGCAGGTAAATATGAAATTTGTCACAACAAAAAACCCTCCTCAGATCTAGTCATTAGAGAAACAGTTTTACCAAAAGTTTTTAAAGAACTTGAGAGTAAAGAAATTTTGTTTGAAGCTATTTATGATGATAAAGAAGATTTAAAAGAACTATTAAATCTATCAAATAAAAATTTATTAAATTCAAATGTAGATTCCTGGGAAAAAGTTTTGCCTCTTTATCCTATTTCTCCAATTAACTAAATATTCATCCAATCAAATTATTAATTTTATCTTGAAGCTGCATTGTTACAGAATTCAGATCGTCTCTTGATGAACTTTGTGGAGGTTGAACAGGTTTTCCCACTTTAATAATTATTTTTGAAAACATTGGAATAAAGAATTTAAATCTTATTAGTCTATGGGAATTAACAATTGCAACAGGCAATAATAATTTTTGATTTTTAAAGGCTAATAATGCTGCACCTTGTTTGGGCTTATTCACTCGCCCATTTTTTTGACGAGTGCCATCAATAAAAATTCCAATACAATTATCATTTGATAATTTTTTACATGCTGTTTTAATTGTATTTTTATCCACAATTCCTCTTTTTACAGGATACGCCCCACAAGCCTTGATAATGAAGCCCAGAAAAGGAATTTTAAAAAGCTCTGCCTTAGCCATAAAAGATATATTACGTCCAAGGGCATGGCCTAACAAAGGAGGGTCTAGTAAAGAACCATGATTAGAAACCATGATAAAGGATTCTTTTTGCGGAATATTGTCTCTACCTATTAAATGACCTTTAAGTACTAATTTATAAATAGGAAATACAAAAAGCTTGCTAACTAATTCATAAATTAATTTTTGAATAGTATGATTTTTCATACAAATTAATAAGATATATGATCAGAAGATGAAACTTGAGAAATTTTTACATCTTTAATATGTCTTTTTCCTAAACCGCTTAGTACATTAGAAGGGCCAATTTCAACAATATGAAGATCACTATCTTTTGCCATTAAATCCATAGTTTCTCGCCACCTCACTCCATTACACATTTGCTTTTCTAATCTAATTTTAAGCTCGTTTGGATCACTACAAAGTGAAGGTTCAGAATTACTTATGACTGGGAAAGAGGGGTTGTTAAAATTAATCTGTTTTAAATATTCCGAAAATTTTGATGAAGGTTCGTTCATAAATGGCGAATGAAATGCACCTGAAACATTTAATTTCAAGAATCTTTTACAAGAAATTTCTTTCGAAAAATTATCTAATGCTTCAGTAGATCCTGATAAGACAACTTGGGAAGAGCTATTATCATTTGCAATTACAATATCATCAATTTTTTGTACTAATAAATCAAGTTGATTTCTATCAAAACCAATTACTGCTGCCATAGATCCTTTCCCAGCATTTACCATTAATTCAGACCTTTCTTTTATTAGAGAAACACAATCTTCGAATGAAAAAACATCCGCACAATATAGTGCAGTGATTTCTCCTAGACTATGCCCAGCAACATAAGTAGGTTTAAATCCATTTTTCTTTAAGGCATCTAATAAAATTGATTCAACTAAAAAAAGACAAATTTGCGTATTTCTTGTGTTATTTAGATCAATAAGAGGATTTGATTGTTCACTATCTAACTCACAAATTTCAAATAAATTCCTCTCAAATATTTCAGATGCATAACTAAACCTCTGTTTTGTGTTGGGCAAAGTTTCAAGTTGTTTTGCCATTCCAATTTTTTGCGAACCCTGTCCAGGGAATACCCATGCAACTGTCATAATGCTCCTTTTTGTTTAACCCCATTTAATTAGGGCTGCACCCCAACTTAACCCAGCGCCAAAACCACTTGTGGCAATAATATCATTTTGTTTAATTCTATTCTTTCTAATTGCCTCATCCATCACAAGTGGAATTGTTGCTGCTGAAGTATTACCATACTTTTCTAAATTGCTAAGAATTTTTTCTCCAGGAATTTTTAATCTATCTCCTACAGAATCTAATATCCTTTGATTAGCTTGATGCAATACAAGCCAATCAACTTCATTGGAAGTATAATTCATTTTTTTGAACAACTTTTCAAGAATTATCGGAACTTCTCTAACTGCAAATTTATACACTTCCTGACCATTCATCTGAATTGGAGAAAAAGCTCCACTTAAAAAATCAATATTATCAATTATTGAATCTTTATTATTTTTTGATGAGAGATTAAGAAAAGAACCTCTTTCTCCATCAGTTCTCATATCAAAACCAATTAAATTATCACATTCATTAGTGGCTTCAATTGCTAATGCACCTGCACCATCTCCAAAGAGAATGCAACTTCTTCTATCATTCCAGTCAACAAAGCTTGATAATTGATCTGCTCCTATAACAATAGCCCTTTTAAAACTACCCCCTTTTAAAAATTGTGAGGCTGTAATCAAAGCAAATAAGAACCCACTACATGCTGCAGTTAAATCGAAAGCCACAGCATTAGCTGCCCCTAATTTAGCTTGAATGGATGGCGCTGATCCAAATAAATCATGCGGAGTAGAAGTTGCTAAAACAATCAAATCAATTGTTTTCATATCCCAATTAGCCATTTCTATAGCAGTTAGAGCTGCCTTATAGCCCATCTCAGTAACATTATCTCCTAAGTTAGATATTCTTCTCTCAGAAATGCCGGTTCTAGATTTTATCCATTCATTGCTTGTATCAACCTTTTGACTAATTTTTTGATTAGTCAGAATTTGATCAGGTACATAACTTCCGCTCCCCTTGAATGATACTCCAATCTGATTAAAATTTATTCCTTCCAAAAGAGTTTTTTAGTTACTTATATTAGTCAAACATAAATTTGACTCAATATGTTTTATGAATTTAAAACTTGAAGCTTTTGCAGCTGATTTAAATTGTCCATAACTCCATGATTCACTGCGGAGTGAGCCAGGCGTAGAGCACTAACTACTGATAAAGATTTGCTACTTCCATGACCAATAACGCAAATTCCATTTACCCCAAGTAATAATGCTCCGCCATGTTCAGCATGATCTAACCTTTTCTTAATTCTGAGAAGATTACTTTTTAAAAAAGCTGAACCAACTTTCCCCCGCCTTCCACGTGGCAGCTCAGATCTCAAAATATCTAACAAAACT